>NZ_VRVF01000039.1:0-46529 GCF_008040045.1 Methylobacterium sp. WL8
TCTCCAGCAGCGCTACCGCCTCGCGTTTGAACTCTGGGGTGAACTCGCGTCTCGTCTTGGCCATCAAACACCTTCCCCGCCCGCAAGGAGCGTATCAGAGGTGTCCGTGGAACCGGGGGAGGATCAGTGCAGACCGGTCACAGGCATCTTCATCGACGACCTTGCAGACGGGGCGGGCCATACGTTTTTTTAAGCAGACGGTTCTCCAGCACGAGATCAGCCACGACCTCCTTCAGCGCCCCCGTCTCGCGGCGCAGATCCCGCACCTCGTCCGTCGTTGCCGCGCGCGCCGTGTCGCCAGACAGGCGCTTCTTGCCCGCCTCTAGGAACTCCTTGGACCAGCCGTAGTACATCGAGGCGGCGATCCCCTCGCGCCGGCACAGCTCGGCGATGCTGTCCTCGCCGCGCAAGCCTTCCAGCACCACACGGATCTTCTCCTCGGACGAGAACTGTCGACGTGTGGCCCGGCGGATGTCCTTGATCACCGCTTCTGCCGGCTTCTTGGCCGGTCCGGATGTCTGCTTCATCTTCGCTCCTCAGGGGCTACGATGAACCAGCCATCCTCCGTTCGTGAAGACCCTCAATCTGTCCCACAGGTGCTGACGTCGGACAGTCTTTGACGATGCGCCGGAAGCGGGTCGCCCAGGCGAAGGAGCGCTCCACCACCCATCGTCGTGGGAGCAGGACGAAGCCGCGCTTAGAGTGCCTAACAGAACCCTCTGATCTGGTTGAGGGTGATAAGGCTGGTGGCGAGGCTGGTGAAGGCTTCGTAGATGTCGGCGCGTCGTTCGTAGCGGACGGGCAGGCGGCGGAAGCGGTTGAACCACGCGTGGGTGCGCTCAACGACCCAGCGATGACGCCCAAGCCGCTCGCTGCTCTCGATGCCTTTGCGGGCGATGCGGGGCGTGATCCCGCGGGCCCGGCATTCCTGGCGTCGCGCCTTGGCACCGTAGGCCTTGTCCGCGTGCAGCTCGTTGGGCCGTCGGCGCGGTCGCCCGCGCCGTCCGCTACGCAGGGGCGGGATCGCGTCGAGCGTCGGGGCCAGCATCGGGCTGTCGTGCCGATTGGCCCCGCTCAGGCAGAAGCCGAGCGGCGTCCCGCGCGCATCGGTGACGACGTGGCGCTTCGTGCCCGGCTTGCCCCGGTCCGTCGGGTTCGGCCCCGTCGCAGAGCCCCCTTTTTCGCCGGAACAGACGCGCTGTCCAGGCTCGCCCGGCTCCAATCGATCTCACCCGCCGCGTGCAGGCGCTCCAGCAGGACCTGATGCAGTCGCGCCCAAATCCCTGCCGCCTGCCAGTCACGCAGGCGCCGCTAGCAACTCATCCCGCAGCCGCAGCCATCTCGGCGGGCAGCATCTCCCAGGGCAGACCTGAGCGCAGCACGAACAGGATACCGGTCAGCGCCGCCCGGTTCTCGATCGGTCGTCAGCCGCCCTTCAGACGTGGCCGCGCCATTCGGCGGAGCGGCCGATCGCCGTGCGTCGATGTCCAGCGGATCAATCTCTCTCTTTTTCTGGACAGGCGAGCTGGCTTCACTGCCAGGCCCCGTTCTTCGCGCGGGCGCGCATGCCGTCGAGGAACAGGCGGACGCTCGGCAGGTTCGCGCGGCCGGCGTCGAACAGCAGGTGGATCGGCACGGGCGGCGGGGCGTGCGCGTCCAGCACGCGGCGCAGGGTGCCTGCGGCCAGGCCTTCGGCCGCCTGGTAGCTCAGCACGTTCGCGATCCCGAGGCCGGCGGCTGCGGCTGCGAGCTGGGCGTCGATCGAGGTCACGGTGAGGCGCGGCGTGATTGCGACGCCGACCGAGTGCGGGCCGAAGCGCCACTGCGAGCTGGTCCGGACGTTGTCGCCCGCGATGAGGTCATGCAGGTCGAGCGCCTTCGGGTCGGCGGGGTGCCCGCGCGCGGCGCAATAGGTCGGGCTCGCGACGAGGACCTGCCGTACCGTGCCGACGGCGACCGAGCGCAGGCTGCTGTCGCGGGGCTCGCCGATGCGGACCGCCACGTCGATCCCCTCCTCGACGAGGCGGATGTTGCGGTCGAGGAGCAGCAGTCGCACCGACATCTGCCGGTGGCGGGCGAGGAGGTCGGCCACCACGGGAAGCACGTGCAGGCGGCCGAAGACCACCGGCGCGGTGATCTGCAGTTCGCCCTGCGGCGTCGTCTGGCGCCCCATCACGACGTGCTCGGCGTCCTGCAGCCGCATCAGGATCTCGCGGGCGCGCTCCAGGAGCGCTGCGCCCTCCTCCGTCAAAGCCACGCTGCGGGTCGAGCGCCGGAACAGCGGCACGCCGAGATGCCGTTCCAGGGCGGCGATCGTCCGCGTCACGGCGGGCGGCGAGACGCCGAGGTGACGGGAGGCGACCTTGAAGCCGCCCCGCTCGGCCACCGCGACGAAGGTGGTCAGCGCCGCGAAGCGGTCCACGATCATTCCTCCCGGTGAAACACTGAACTGCCGACAGGACGGATTATCGCCAATCCGTGACGTCGTACATTCACATGCATGCCCAACACCTACTTCCACACCCTGTTCGGCGAGGCGGCGCGCACGCTCCAGGCGCAAGCCGGCTCGCGTGCCAGCTACGCCCGACGCGACGCGGCGTCCCCCGACGAACGCGACGCGCTGACCGAGCGCGAGCACGAATTCCTGCAGGCGCGCGACAGCGTCTACCTCGCCAGCGTCGGCCCCGACGGGTGGCCCTACCTCCAGCATCGCGGCGGCCCGGCCGGCTTCGTCCGGGCGCTGGGCGGCAACCGGATCGGCTTTGCCGACTACCCCGGCAACCGCCAGTTCATCTCGCAAGGCAACGTGATCGAGCGCGGGCGCGTCGCCCTGTTCGCGATGGACTACCCCGCCCGGCGCCGGCTCAAGCTGATCGGGCATGCGCGCGTCGTTGCGGCCGCCGACGACCCCGACCTCGTCGCGCAGGTCGTCCACCCCGACGCGCCGCCGGCCGCCTCCGCGTTCGTCGTCGACGTGGTGGGGTTCGACTGGAACTGCCCGCAATACATCGAGCCGCGCTTCACCCGCGCCGAGATCGCGGCCGAGCTTCGTCCGCTGCTAACCGAGGTCGCCGACCTGCGCGCCGAGGTGGCGCGCCTGAGAGACCTTCCCGTGATCCCCGGATCCCGGGAAGGTCTCTAGCCTGCCGTGCGGTCGCATGTTCTTCACGCGAGCCGGCATCCACTCCGCTTGAAAATTCTCTCAGGAAATCCCCGCATGACGAACCCGTTGACCCGCGGCGCGCACCATGTCGGCCTCGCCGTGCCGGACCTCGAAGCCGCCGAGCGTTTCTTCGTCGAGGCGCTCGGATGGCGCGTCGCCGGCAGCGTGCCGTCCTACCCGGCGGTCTTCGTCTCCGACGGCGCGATCCTGGTGACGCTGTGGCGGGTCGCGGACCCCGAGACGGCGGTGCCGTTCGACCGGCGCGCCAACGTCGGCCTGCACCACCTCGCCCTCACGGTCGCCGACCGGGCGGCGCTCGTTGCGGCCCACGAGCGGGTCGGCGCCCATCCCGGCACGACGATCGAGTTCGCACCCGGCCCGATGCGAGAGGGCTCGGAGACCCACCATTTCCTGTGCACGATGCCCGGCGGCGTTCGTCTCGAATTCGCCACGGCGTGAGGCGCGATCCCGTTCGCGCCGCGATCGGCAGCGGCTAAGTGTTTTGCGCGCGCGACCGGCATCCGTGCCTGCGGAATGCACCCTCTCAACCCGATGGCGGGAGCCTCGTCCCATGGCCGTGCCGACGTCACTGCAGCCTGGTCCCCTGCCGACCTCTGCCGACGGGCGGCGGGCCTGGCGCGCGGTCGCGTCGGCCTCCTGCGCCAGCCTGGTCGGCATCGGCCTCGCACGCTTCGCCTACACGCCCCTGCTTCCGGCGATCATCGACGGCGGCTGGTTTCCGGCCTCGACCGCGGCCTATCTCGGGGCGGCCAACCTCGCCGGGTATCTCGCGGGCGCCCTCCTCGGGCGTCGGCTCGCCGCCCGGACCCGCGTTCCGACGGTCCTCCGAGGCATGATGGGGCTGGCGACGGTGGCGTTCTTCGCCTGCGCCTTCCCCTTGAGCGTCGCGTGGTTCTTCGCCTGGCGCTTCGCGTCGGGCTTCGCGGGAGGCGCGTTGATGGTGCTGGCGGCGCCCGCCGTGCTGCCGCACGTGCCCCCGGGCAAGCGGGGCCTGGCCGGCGGGCTGATCTTCATGGGCATCGGCGCGGGCGTCGCGGCATCGGGGACGCTGGTCCCGCTCCTGCTGCAGGGCGGGCTGCGGCAGGCCTGGTTCGGCCTCGGCGCGCTCTCCGCCCTGCTCACGCTCCTCGGCTGGCGGGGCTGGCCGTCCGAGGCGCCGGCGCCGGCCCGGGTGGGGGCGCGGGCCGCGCCGTCCCGGAGCCCCGGCCGAGCGACGCTGCGGGCGCTCTACGCCGAATACGCGCTCAACGCGGCGGCCTGGGTGCCGCACATGCTCTTCCTCGTCGACCTCGTCGCCCGCGGCCTCGGACGCGGCATCCAGGCCGGCTCGCATTACTGGGTGCTGTTCGGCCTCGGTGCGACGGTCGGCCCGATCCTCGTCGGGCACCTGGCCGACCGGGTCGGCTTCGGCACCGCGCTTCGCCTCGCCTTCCTGGTCGAGGCCGGGGCCGTCGCGATCCCGGCGCTCGGCCTCGGCGAGCCGTGGCTGGTCCTGTCCAGCGTCACGGTCGGCGCCTTCGTCACCGGAACCGTCCCGCTCATGCTCGGCCGCCTCGGCGAACTCCTCCCCGACGACCCGGAACGGCAGAAGGCGGCCTGGAGCGTCGCGACCGTGGCCTTCGCGCTGTTCCAGGCGGGCGCCGCCTACGGGCTGTCCTTCGTCTTCGCGCACACCGGAGGCGACTACGCGCTGCTGTTCGCCCTCGGCGCGGCCGCGATGGTCCTGGCGCTGGCCATCGACCTCGCGACGGCCCTGGCGACCCGGCGCGCCGCCACCGCTTCCCGCCACTGAACGCGCGACCCCCGAGACCCTCACCCCACCGGTTCTGCGGCCGGCGGGTCGGCCTCGACGGCGTCAGCGACGGGCAGGCCGGTGCCGGCCGCGGCGGGGGCGGCGGCAAGCCTCGGTAGGTCGAGCCACGATGCCATCAGGCGGAGTTCCACCAGCAGGCGTTCCAGGGTGGCGGGGGGCGCCTCCGGTTCCAGGTGCACCCGCTGGACGACGAGCCGGCCGCGCTTGCGGTCCGCCTTCAGGTCCACGCGGGCGACGAGGGCGCCGTCCATCAGGAACGGCAGGACGTAGTAGCCGTGCTCGCGCTTGTGGGCGGGCGTGTAGATCTCGAGGCGGTAGCGGAACCCGAACAGTCGCTCGGTGCGCGGGCGGTGCCAGACCAGCGGATCGAAGGGCGACAGCAGCGCCGCCCCGTCGAGCCGGCGGCCGGGGCGCGCATCCCTGTGCAGGTAGGCTTGGCGGCGCCAGCCGCGAACCTCGGCCGGCACGAGCGTCCCGTCCTCGACCAGCTCAGCGATCGGTCGGTCCGCGTCGGCCGGCGAGAGGCGGTAGTAGTCGCGCAGGTCCTGCGCCGTCGCCACGCCGAGCGCCCGGGCCGCATGCGATATCAGGTCCCGCCGGGCGTCGGCACCGGTCGGGGTCGGGCGCGCGAGCACGGCGCGGGGGAGCACCCGCTCGGGCAGGTCGTAGACCCGCTCGAAGCTGCCGCGCCGGTGCGTCGCGGCGACGAGGCCGGCCCAGAACAGCCATTCGAGCGCGTGCTTGCCCGCGCTCCACGCCCACATGCCGGACCCGGCCCGGGTTTCCGCCAGGTCCGAGGCGGCCAGCGGCCCGTCCGCCGCGATGCGGGCGAGGACCGCCTCGGCCTCGTTGCGCCGTTCCCCGGCGAAGGGTTCGAGCCGCCGCCACACGTCGCGGCCGTCGCGGGCGCGGGCCATGCGCCAGCGCAGCAGGGGGTGGTGGTCGATGGGCAGCAGCGAGGCCTCGTGGCCCCAGTATTCGAAGAACCGCATCGGCCGGGCGGCGGCCATCGCGTCGAGGCGGTCGCGCGCGTAGGCGCCCAGCCGCGAGAACAGCGGCAGGTAGTGTGCGCGCACCAGCACGTTCACGCTGTCGATCTGGAGCAGGCCGAGGCGGCCGATCTCCCGGTGCATCCGCGCGTCGGTGACGGCGCCCTCACGCCGCCCCGCTGCAAAACCCTGCGCCGCCAGGGCGATGCGGCGGGCCTCGGCGGCCGAGAGGTCCGCTTTCAGGACCGCTCTCCGAATGGCGGCGGGCCGATCATCCGCCGATGCGCCGCGCGGTCTTGGCGGTCAGGGGCGTTTTGCGAGAACCCCACCGCGGCGGGCGCGTCCCGGACGACCTCCGGCATCGACGACGTCCCTCCCCGTTCGCGCGGACAGCGACCGCTTCCCGCATGGCCCTTCGAAGGCGATGCGCGCCAACATCGGCGCGCCGCTTCGTCGAGACAAGCGCGAGGGCCGGAAACGCAGCGTCCGCGTCCGGTGCGAACGGTCGGCGCTCATCCCAAACGATGATGCGGCGTTTCGTTTGCGAAACCCGGCCGGTCACATACACTTCGTGTCGGAACGCCCGCCTCCCCCTTCCCTTCTTCGTCTTAGACGGCGGCGAACGGGAAGGATCGGCGGGCGTTGCGAGACCAGCATGTCCCGGGCCGGAATCCCCATGACGCGTATCCTCGATCGGGGCGGTTTCGAGCGGAAGGCGAGCGAGCGCGCCGACGCGTCGGCGGTGGAGGCGCGGCGCTCGGCGATCGTCGTCGCCGTCCGCCAGCGCGGGTTCGTGACGATCGAAGCCCTGGCGAGCCAGTTCGGCGTCACCGTCCAGACCATCCGGCGCGACCTGAACGAGCTCAGCGCGGAGGGGCGGCTGGAGCGCTACCGCGGCGGCGGCGGCCTGCCCTCCAGCGTCGAGAACATCGCCTACGCCGACCGCCGCACCACGCTCCTGTCCGAGAAGACGCGGATCGGCCGGCTCGCGGCGAGCCGCATCCCGTCGCACTGCTCGGTCTTCCTCAACATCGGCACCACGCCGGAGGCGGTGGCGCGAGAGCTCGTCCGGCACGACGACCTGAGCATCATCACCAACAACCTCAACGTGGCGGTCGGGCTGGCGGAGGCGACCGACTTCCGCATCGTCGTGGCCGGCGGCACCATCCGCAACCGCGACGGCGCGGTTCTGGGGCAACTCACCTGCGACACGCTCAGCCAGTTCCGCGTCGACGTGGCGGTGATCGGCATCAGCGGCATCGACGGCGACGGCGCCCTCCTCGACTACGACTACGAGGAGGTGCGGGCGACGCAGACCATCCTGGCGCATGCGCGCCAGACCTTCCTCGTGGCCGACCACACCAAGTTCACCCGCCGGCCGATGGTCGAGGTCGGGCGGCTCGAGCAGGTCGACACCTTCTTCACCGACCGCGCCCCGCCGCCCGAGATCGCCGCGCTGATGGAGCGCCACGGCGTCACCCTCGCGGTGGCCGACCGGGACGAACCGTAACGAACATCAAAATTTTCGCTTGCGAAAATCCTAAGATAAGGCAATATTCTGCCGAACGCGGCATCGGCCGGGGCGGGAGGTGAACCATGACGACGGTCTCGAACGTGCGGGCGCCTGGCGCCCCCTACGACCTGCTCGTCATCGGCGGCGGCATCAACGGCACCGGCATCGCCCGCGACGCGGCGGGCCGCGGCCTCTCGGTGCTGCTGTGCGAGCGCGGGGACCTCGCCGAGTTCACCTCGTCGTCGAGCACGAAGCTGATCCACGGCGGGCTGCGCTACCTCGAATACTACGAGTTCCGCCTGGTGCGGGAGGCCCTGGCCGAGCGCGAGCGCCTGCTGCGGCAGGCGCCGCACATCATCTGGCCGCTGCGCTTCGTGCTGCCGCACGACAAGGGCCTGCGCCCGGCCTGGATGCTGCGGGTCGGCCTGTTCCTGTACGACCACCTCGCGCGGCTCCGCACCCTCCCCGGCTCGAAGATGGTTCGTTTGCGAACATCACCTGTGGGCGCGCCGTTGCAGGACCGCCTGACGAAGGGGTTCGTCTATTCCGACTGCTGGGTCGAGGACAGCCGCCTCGTGGTGCTCAACGCCATGGATGCGCGGGCGCGCGGCGCCGAGATCCGCACCCGGACCGGCGTCGAGTCGGCGCGCCGCATCGACGGGACCTGGACCGCGACCCTGCGCGACGCCGTCACCGGGCGCACCGAGACGGTCCGGGCGAAGGCGGTGGTGAACGCCGCCGGCCCCTGGGTCAGCGAGACGCTGGGCGGCACGCTCGGCGTGAACAGCCGCGCGGCGGTGCGGCTGATCAAGGGCAGCCACATCGTGGTGCGCAGACTTTACGAGGGCGACCAGGCCTACATCCTGCAGCAGCCGGACAAGCGCATCATCTTCGCGATTCCCTACGAGCGCCACTTCACGCTGATCGGCACCACCGACGTCCCCTACGAGGACGAGCCCGGCCCGGTGCGGATCTCGGAGGACGAGACGCGCTACCTCTGCGACTGCGTCAACCGCTCGTTCGCGCGCGCCATCGGGCCGGAGGACGTGGTCTGGAGCTATTCGGGGGTGCGGCCGCTCTACGACGACGCCGCCGCGAACGCCTCGGCGGTGACGCGCGACTACGTGCTCGACGTGGACGACGCCGGCGGGCAGGCGCCCGCGCTGTCCGTGTTCGGCGGCAAGATCACCACCTACCGGCGCCTGGCCGAGCACGCGATCGAGAAGATCGCAGCCTACTTCCCGAACCTCGAGCCGGCCTGGACGGGGGAGGCGACCCTGCCCGGCGGGGCCATGCCGGAGGCGGATTTCGACGCGTTCCTCAAAGCCTTCGCCCGCGAGGCGCCGTTCCTGCCGGCCGAGACCGCCAAGCGCCTCGCCCGCGCCTACGGCACCGAGGCGCGGGCGATCGTGGCCGGCGCGCGCAGCCTCGCCGACCTCGGCGAGGCCTTCGACGGAGGCTTGAGCGCGGCGGAGGTCGACTACCTCGTCCGGACCGAATGGGTCCGCACGGCGGAGGACATCCTCTGGCGCCGCTCGAAGCTCGGCCTGCGCACCGGTCCGGAGGGGGCCGCGCGCCTGTCCGCCTACCTGACGCGAAAGGCGGAGGCGGCCTGAAAGATCCGAACGGCGGAACCGGCGCGAAGACCGGTCCGCGAGACCAAGATCGACCCACGTTCCTCGAGGGAGGGAAGACAGCCATGTCCCAGTATGTCGGCGCCATCGACCAGGGCACCACCAGCAGCCGCTTCATCGTGTTCGACCGCGAGGGGCGCATCATCGTCTGCAAGCAGCGCGAGCACGCGCAGATCTACCCGCGGCCGGGCCATGTCGAGCATGACCCGATGGAGATATGGCGCAACACGCAAGGGGTGATGCAGGACGCCCTCGACGGCGCCGGGCTGACGCCGAAGGACCTCCTGTCGATCGGCATCACCAACCAGCGCGAGACCACCCTGATCTGGGACAAGCGCACGGGTGCGCCGCTCCACAACGCCCTGGTCTGGCAGGACACGCGCAACGACCGCCTCGTGACCGAATACGCCCGCGACGGCGGGCGCGACCGCTTCCGCGCGCTGACCGGGCTGCCGCTGGCGAGCTACTTCTCGGGGCTGAAGCTGCGCTGGCTCCTCGACCACGTCGAGGGCGCCCGCGAGAAGGCGGAAGCCGGCGACGTGCTGTTCGGCAACATCGACACCTGGCTCGTCTGGAACCTGACCGGCGGCCCGGACGGCGGCCTCCACCTCACCGACGTGACCAACGCCAGCCGCACGCAGCTGATGTCCCTCGAGACGCTGGCCTGGGACGACGGCATGCTCGCCGCCTTCGGCATCCCCCGCGCCATGCTGCCCGAGATCGTCTCGTCCTCGCAGGTCTACGGCGAGACGCGGGTGCCGTTTTCCGGCGTGCCGATCGCCGGCATCCTCGGCGACCAGCAGGCGGCCCTGTTCGGCCAGACCTGCTTCCAGCCGGGCGAGGCCAAGAACACCTACGGCACCGGCTGCTTCGCGCTGATGAACACCGGCGAGACGCCGGTGCCCTCCACCTGCGGCCTCGTGACGACGCTGGGCTACAAGCTCGACGGCAAGCCGGCGGTCTACGCGCTGGAGGGCTCGATCGCGATCACCGGCGCGCTGGTGCAGTGGCTGCGCGACAACCTACACATGATCAAGGACAGCGCCGAGGTCGAGAGCCTCGCCACAACGGTCGCGGACAACGGCGGCGTCTACTTCGTGCCCGCCTTCTCGGGCCTCTACGCGCCGCACTGGAACGAGGGTGCGCGCGGGCTGATCATCGGGTTGACCCGCTACGCCAACCGCGGCCACATCGCCCGCGCCTGCCTGGAGGCCACCGCCTTCCAGACGCACGAGGTGCTGGAGGCGATGGAGAAGGATTCCGGCATCCCCGTGCGCGAGCTGCGCTCGGACGGCGGCATGGTCGCCAACGTCACCCTGATGCAGTTCCAGGCCGACATCCTCGACGTGCCGGTGGTGCGCCCGAAGGTCACCGAGACGACGGCGCTCGGCGCGGCCTACGCCGCCGGCCTCGCCACCGGCTACTGGAAGAGCACCGACGACCTCGTGCGCAACTGGGGCGTCGACCGGCGCTGGGAGCCGAACATGGATGCGGGCGAGCGCCGACGCATCACCGCCGCCTGGGGCCGCGCCGTGAAGCGCGCCTTCGACTGGGACGAGCAGGAGGACTGATACGGCATCCGCTTGATCAAAGCGGACGCCGTATCCGCAAGCCCGCGCGGCGCATGAGCGACGGCCAAATCCGCCATCCCGAAGGGATCGACCGGATTTGGGACGAGGCCGCCTCGCCGCTTCCCGTCTCGGACATTTTCGGAGGACACCCCATGACATCGCCGTTCCTGGGCGAGCTTCTCGGCACGATGGTGCTGATCATCCTTGGCAACGGGGTCGTGGCCGGCGCGCTGCTGCGCGGCTCCAAGGCGGAAGGCGCAGGCTGGATCGCGATCACCGCCGGCTGGGCCTTCGCGGTGCTGGCCGGCATCTTCGTCGCGACCGCGACCGGCAGCCCCGACGCCCACCTCAACCCGGCTGTGACGATCGCCGGCGCGATCACCTCCGGGAATCCGAGCAAGCTCCTAGTCTACGTGCCGGCGCAGATGATCGGAGCCTTCCTCGGCGCGACGGTGGTGTGGCTGCACTACCTGCCGCACTGGGCCGTCACCGAGGATCCGGGCCTGAAGCGGGCCTGCTTCTGCACCGATCCGGCGATCCGGCAAACGGCCGCCAACTGGACGAGCGAGATCATTGGCACCTTCCTGCTGATCCTGATCATCAGCGCCCTGCTGTCGCGGTCGGTGGGGGCTTCGGGCAACATCCCCACGGGGCTGGCGCCCTACCTCGTCGGCATGGTGGTCTGGAGCATCGGCCTGTCGCTCGGCGGCACCACCGGCTACGCGATCAACCCCGCCCGCGATCTCGGGCCGCGCCTCGCCCACGCGGTGCTGCCGATCGCCGGCAAGGGCGGCTCGGATTGGGGCTACGCCCTGATCCCGGTCGCCGGCCCGGCGGTCGGCGCCGCCCTCGCGGCGCTGGCGATCCTGCTGATCGGCTTCTGATCCGGTGCCACCGGATTCACACGCATCCCTGCTTTTGGTGATTCGATGCGCGCGCATCCCCTCGCCCCGCGTGCGGGGAGAGGGCTTTGCCGACCTTGTCGTCGGCGAAGCGAGGCGGCAGCCGACAGCGAGGGGGCCGGCCCGGAGGTCGCTCGTCCTTCGGCAACCCCTCACCGTCGCTTCGGCTTCGCCTTCGCTTCCCGGCTGCACGACGGGGTGCAGCCGGGCCACTCCCCGCCCGCGGGGGGGCGCGCGTCATCCGAGGCCGTGGCGAATGTAGATATCTAAAAAAGTCGGATGGAAAAGCTTTCTTGGTGGGAGGGTTTGCCTTGGGTATCACGGACTCCCCAATGCGAAATCTTTGCATAAACTCGGATTAAACAGCCTGCATGACAATGGGCGGCCATCCATCGAAGTAAAAAGAGTGCAGTGAAAATCAGTGCTCGACGTGATTTTTCTAAGGCGGCGTTGCCACAAGTGGCCTAGAGCCCTTGCCGGTCATGTTGGGTCGAAGGCATCATATCCAGCAGCGGCGACGTAGTTTCGGCATTCGTACGGGCGGAAGGCCTTGAAGGCTTCTCGGATGGCGGCCCAGAGGTCTGGGACGGTGCGCGCGACGGCCGTTCGCAGGAGCGCCTTCAGCTTGGCGAAGGCTTGCTCGATCGGGTTGAAGTCCGGGCTATAGGCCGGGAGGTAGAGCGAGCGTGCGCCGGCCGCCTCGATGGCTGCCCTCACCCCGGTGACCTTGTGTGGCCTTCCCCCTGGAAAGTGGCTCTTCGCCAAGTTTGGTGGATTGGGTCGGCTTGGGGTGCTGGGAGGTAGCTCCTGGCTGAACCGGGCAGGGATTCTCAGATCAGGGCATGACCCTTCTCTGTTACATCCCCGGTTGTCGCGTTCTCCACGTGACGCGTGCGGAGAGCACGGCCCTTCGCATGACCGCTCAAGCGAAGCGCGATCATGCCCGTTGCCCAGGTTGTCGTACGGTCAGCCGGTCAGTGCATAGTCGCTATCACCGGCGTCCCGCCGACCTACCGACGAGCGGTCGGGCGGTGCGTCCGACCCTGACGATCCGGCGCTTCTACTGCCACGATCCTGCTTGCGCGCGTCGGACCTTCGCCGAGCGTCTGCCCCGCCTTCTCGACCGCTACGCTCAGAGGACCTGCCGGCTGGCCGAGGCCCAGGTTCGGACCGCGCTGGCGCTCGGTGCCACGCCCGCCGCATGGCTGCTGCCGCACCTGGCCAAGGCTGCGGCCGCACCTGGCGATGCCGACCCGTGCCACGACGCTGCTGCGTGACATCCGCAAATGGCCGCTGCCGACCCGATCCAAACCGATCATCGTCGGTGTCGACGATGGGGGCCTGCGCAAGGGGCGAACCTATGGCACCATCCTGGTCGACCTCGAACGCCGCCGTCCCATCGACCTGCTGCCGGATCGTTCGGCCGCGACGCTGGCGGCTCGGCTCCGGCGAGACCCGCAGATCCAGGTCGTGGCACGGGATCGCTCGACCGAATATGCGCGTGAGACCACCATGGGTGCGCCCGATGCCGTTCAGGTCGCAGACCGATGGCATCTCCTGCTCAAGACCCGGCAGATGGTCGAGCGCTGGCTCGCCCGCGTCCATCCGCGTCTGAAGCGATTGCCGGCCGTGGCCCCGTCATTGCCATCGACTCAGCGCGTCACGGCCTATCCACGCGCACCGTCCGAAATGCTGGCGCGGGCCGCGGCCCGCGGTCGATGGGAAGCGGTCTACGATGACGTGCGTCGCCGCCATGCGGAGGGACAGTCGCTTCGGCGCATCAATCGCGAGACCGGCCTGGCCCGAGCCACGGTGCGCAAGTACGCCTTCGCCGCGAGCGTCCCCCGGAACGGCGTGCGCGAGCCGAAGCCGAGCATGCTCGATCCTTATCTCGGGCATCTGCATGTCCGCCTGGATGAGGGGTGCGAGAACGCGACGCAACTCTGGCGCGAACTTCAGGGTGTCGGATTTGCCGGCACCGCAAAGCAGGTGCGTCGCTGGTTATCCGAGCGGCGCGCAGGCTCGGCCAAAACGACAATCCGGTCGTCGCCAGCACCGGCTGACATCCGTATTGCGATCTCCACCGCATCACCCCTGGCCTCATCCAAGCAACTGTCCTGGTATCTCCTGCGTGAGCCCGAAGACCTCGACCCCGAGGCAGCCGCGGTCGTCGCGCGTGTCCTGCAGGATCCAGAGGCGGCCAAGGTCGTCGATCTCGGTCGCCGGTTCTGCCGGATCGTCCGGAGCCGCTGTCATACGCCGCCATCGGGAAGATCGGATGTCACGGCGTTCGATGAATGGCTCTGCGAAGCGCAAGCCTGCGGCGTCCGCATCGTCGAGAACTTCGCTGCCAGCATCGGTCAGGACGGAGACGCCGTCCGGGCTGCGCTGACACTCCCTTGGAGCCGTGGACAGGCTGAAGGGCAGATCACGCGTCTCAAGCTCTTGAAGCGCGCCATGTACGGCCGCGCCAACCTCGATCTCCTCCGCCGACGGTTCCTCCTCGCAGCCTGATCCACCAAACCCGGCGAAGAGCCAGTTCAATGGGGCCGATCATTTCGCCCTGCCCTTTCCGGCCATCGACCCGGTCGCCGTCGCGATCGGGCCGATCACCATCAAGTGGTACGCCCTGGCCTACATCGCCGGGCTGATCGGCGGGTGGTTCTATGCGCGCCGCCTCGTGATGGCCGAGCGCTACTGGGGCGTGGTGCGCCGTCCGACCACCGTGGACATCGACGACATGATCGTCTGGGTTCGACGGGCTGCTCGATCCGAATGGCCACGCTCGACACGCCCGTGACTGTCGACCTGGTGGCCGAACTGCTGCAGCCAGGGCCCCTACGGGCGACCTTGGCTTCGCTCTGGGCGCCAAATGCCGAGCGGATGGCGGAGGCGACCGCCGCGAAGGTGCGCTGCGTCGCGAACTCGTCGCAGCTCAACCGGCTGATGGAGGACGGCAAGGATAAGCCGGACGGCTGATTGAAAGAGGGGATCTCGGCTTTGCGGACCAAGCGGAACCTAACGAAGACCGAGCTTGGCCGGATCCGGACGCAGCGGAGATCGGCCTTGGATACATCGACCACGTCGGGCGTCCAATGCGCGAGCACGTGACGTCGGGCGAGATACCAGCCTTGAAGGCGTGGTCCACGCGATCGTTGATCGGAAAGAGATCGAAGCGGACGTGATCCGCATCTTCGGCGACTTAAGAAAACTCGGAAACTTCAGCACCAGAGGCCGGCAGCACATCAAGCCCGGCGTTCGCAATTCTGCACAGAAGTGGCGCGCCCACGGGGAATCGAACCCCGGTCTGATCCGTGAGAGGGACCTGTCCTAACCGCTAGACGATGGGCGCGGTCGCTGCGGCTGATGAAGCTATCGGCCGGCGAGGCGTTCGTATAGCGACGGTGCGTCGAGGGAGCAAGACCCGGGCGGTGCCTTTTTCGCTGGGTCGTGAGGAGTGGCGTGTTGCAGGGTTTCGAGATCGAAGGCGAGCGTCAGGCGGTGATCGGGCCGGAGGCGGAGCGGGTGCGGCTCGACCGCGCCCTGGCGATCGCGTTCCCGGACGTCTCGCGGGCGCGGCTTCAGGATCTGGTGAAGGCGGGCCATGTCCGCCGTGACGGGGTGACCGTGCTCGATTCGGCGGTGAAGGTCGGGCCGGGCACGGTGCTGGCGGTGGTGCTGCCGGAGGCGGTGTCCGCCGAACCGCAGGCTGAGTCTCTCGATCTCGTCATCGCCTACGAGGACGACGACCTAGTGGTGATCGACAAGCCGGCCGGGCTGGTGGTCCACCCGGCGCCGGGGCATGCGGCTGGCACGCTGGTGAACGCCCTGATCGGCCATTGCGGGGCGAGCCTGTCCGGCATCGGAGGCGTACGCCGGCCCGGCATCGTCCACCGCCTCGACAAGGACACCAGCGGCCTGATCGTCGTCGCGAAGAACGACGCGGCCCACAAGGGGCTCACCGCGCAGTTCGCCGACCACGGACGCAGCGGCCCTCTGGAGCGGGCCTACCTCGCCCTGGTCTGGGGCCTGCCGGAGCCGCGCGTCGGCACCATCGAGGCCAACCTCGACCGCAGCCGCAAGAATCGCGAGAAGATCGCGGTGGTACGCGGCGACGAGGGCCGGCATGCGGTGACGCACTACGCCGTGGAGGCTGCCTACGCGGAGGCCGCGCTGGTGCGCTGCCGGCTCGAGACCGGGCGCACGCACCAGATCCGCGTGCACATGACCCATCGCGGCCATCCGCTGCTGGGGGACGCGATCTATGGCGGAGCCTTCATCACCAAGGCCGCTCGGTTGTCGGAGACGGCGCAGGGCGCGCTCCATACGCTCGGGCGACAGGCGCTGCACGCGGCACTCCTGGGCTTCGCCCACCCGCGCACTGGGGAGCACCTTCGCTTCGAGAGCCAACTTCCCCCGGAGATGGCGAACTTGGTAACGGCGCTAGCGAAGAGCTGAACGCTGTCGCAGCGATGCCACGGTCAAGGGCTTGCGTGTGGAACCGCACCGAGACCCGCGACCGATCGTGACAGGTTCGACTTTCCAAAGCCGCGATGCGTTGAGTTTATGTTCTCGTCGCGGACCCGCTACCGGCCCGGAGCTTTCCCCACTACCATGGGGTTCGGTACGCCGGCTTGAGAAGCGGCGTTCCGCACACAGCGTCCGCCCGATCGGGGGACCATCTAAGGAGATTGCCATGGCCGGCGCATTGCCCGTGCTCGCCAACGAAGGTGGCCTGTCGCGCTACCTCGACGAGATCCGCAAGTTCCCGATGCTGGAACCGACGGAAGAGTTCACGCTGGCCAAGAACTGGCGCGACGGCGGCGACCGCGAGGCGGCACACCGCCTCGTCACGTCGCACCTGCGCCTCGTGGCGAAGATCGCCATGGGCTATCGCGGCTATGGCCTGCCGATCGGCGAGGTCGTGTCCGAGGGTAACGTCGGCCTGATGCAGGCGGTCAAGCGCTTCGATCCCGATAAGGGCTTTCGGCTTGCGACCTATGCGATGTGGTGGATCAAGGCGGCGATCCAGGAATACATCCTGCGGTCGTGGTCGCTCGTGAAGATGGGCACCACGGCCAACCAGAAGAAGCTGTTCTTCAACCTGCGTAAGGCGAAGGGCAAGATCTCGGCCCTCGAGGAAGGCGACCTGAAGCCCGATCAGGTCGCGCAGATCGCGACTCGGCTCGGCGTGCCCGAGCAGGACGTGATCGACATGAACCGGCGCCTGTCCGGCGACACCTCGCTTAACGCGCCCCTGCGCGAGGAGGGCGAGGGCGAGTGGCAGGATTGGCTCGTGGACAACGCTCCGAGCCAAGAGACGGTGCTAGCCGGCGAGCAGGAGGGCCAGAACCGGCTGTCGGCCCTGCGCGACGCGCTCTCGGTGCTAAATGCGCGCGAGCGGCGCATCTTCGAGGCACGCCGGCTCGCCGACGACCCGATCACCCTCGAAGACCTCTCCGGTGAGTTCGGCGTCTCGCGTGAGCGCGTGCGTCAGATCGAGGTGCGGGCGTTCGAGAAGGTACAGGAAGCCGTGAAACGCAACCTCGCCACGCGCGAGTCGCCGCGCATGGGTGCGTAAGGCGTGGCTCTCGCCAGGTTTGAACTTCCGACCCGCATCTCCCCTCCCCCCTTCCACTGGGCGGGGAGACGCGGTTTCGTTGCGTTTAGGACGGATCAGCTTACTTCCACTGGTCGAACGCATCCTGCACGACCTGTGTGCCGGCGTTGCCCTTCTCGAAGTTGACGACCGCACGTTGGCCGCTGACGTAGCGGACCGCGAGGTCGAACCAGGGCTTGTGCAGCAGCAGGTCGGTGTTGCGATCGACGTCGCCACGCAGCGACGACAGGCCGATCAGGAACCGGTTGTCCGTCACGCGGATCGGCAGGCCCGACACTGGAGAGCCCCGGGCGGCTTCGTCGTCCTTGGCCTGAAGCAGGCCGATATCCTGCACCGCGCGTTTCTCGCCTTCGGTCCCGGTGCCGGTGAAGACGAGGTTGATCGTGTGCGACGCCGGAAGGGTCTGATCGAGGTTGCGCTGGATCGTCATCACCAGCGTCAGGCCGGCCTCCGGCACCGTGACCGTCGCGACGATCGCCGTCTCCAGGGGCTGGCCCTGCTCGCCCGGCACCGAATCAAGACGCCAGACCACGCGCCCAGCTGTCGAGATCGGCGCGGCGTTCGGGGTCGCCGTGTTCTCTTCGATCAGGACGGCGCGTTGCGCCACCGCGAGGCCGGGCTGGCTCGGCTGCGTCGAAGGATTGCGCGGGCTTGATGACGCCGTCGCCGGGGCGTTCGCCGACGGCGACGCCCTGGGAACCGGATCACCGCCGACCCGATCGGAGTACTTCGTGTCGCCCGGGTCCTGCTGGGTCTCCGCCGTTTCTGCGCCCCCGGCGGGGAGGTTCGCCGGCTTGTCGCGCAGCAGGAAAGCCGCGACCGCGATCAGGCCGATCACCACGGTGAGGACGACGCCGACGAAGGCGTTGCGCAACAGTCGCGAGCGACCGCCACGCGGTGCCACCACGTCGATGCGCGGGCGCTGCCGGCCGTTGGCCGAATCGTTGGCCGCGATCGCATCGTTGGCCACCTCGGCCGGTGCGACGGTCTCGAGCTGAGCCTCGGGGACCGGATCCGGCGCTTTCGCCTTGCGCGCAGTGATCGGAACGGGCGCCTCGCGCGGTTCCTCCGGCGGCAACGGGAGGAAGCTCGGCGGCGGCGCCGGCGGCAGGAACGGCGTCGGCTCGGGCGGCGGCGTGGGCTCAGGCGGCGATATCCGCTCGGGCGGGGGCGCCGGCTCGAAGGCCTGCGCAGGCGGAGGTGCGGGTGGCTCCGGGATCGGTGCCGGCCTCGCCGGAGGAACCGGTGCTGGAGCAGCCCGCGGTGAGACGACGGGAGGCGGTGCGGGCTCAGGCGCGGCCGATGAGGCACCGTAGTCGCGTTCGAGGCGCTCGATCGCGTTGTCCAGCGCCTGCCGTTCGAGGTCGATGTCCGCCTCGGGCAGGGGTGGGTCGA
Organism: Methylobacterium sp. WL8; assembly: GCF_008040045.1. Classification (NCBI taxonomy): domain Bacteria; kingdom Pseudomonadati; phylum Pseudomonadota; class Alphaproteobacteria; order Hyphomicrobiales; family Methylobacteriaceae; genus Methylobacterium; species Methylobacterium sp. WL8. The sequence continues at coordinate 18,622 of NZ_VRVF01000039.1, forward strand.
GCGAGCGGAGCTGGCCGATCAGGGCGTTCCGCGCGCGCTCGTAGACGGCCTTGCGCATGGCCGGCGTCCGGTCGGGCAAGGCGTCGAGCGCCCGCGCCAGCAACGGGTAGTAATCGGCCATGTCCTCTGGAATCCGCGTGTTCGCGGTCCGTGCGTCGCACGGACCGGACGATCAATCCTCGAAGGGATTGTGCATCAGTATGGTGTCGTCGCGCTCCGGCGAGGTCGAGAGCAGCGCCACCGGGCAGCCGATCAGCTCCTCGATGCGCCGGACGTACTTGATCGCCTGAGCCGGCAGCTCGGCCCAGGAGCGGGCGCCGGCAGTCGTTTCCGACCATCCGGGGATGGTCTCGTAGATCGGCTCCACGCGCGCCTGCGCCGCCTGGCTCGCCGGCAGGTGGTCGATCACCGCGCCGTCGAGGCGGTAGCCGGTGCAGACCTCGATCGTCTCGAACCCATCGAGGATGTCGAGCTTGGTCAGCGCGATCCCGTTGATGCCGGACGTCCGCACCGTCTGGCGCACCAGCACCGCGTCGAACCAGCCGCAGCGGCGCTTGCGCCCGGTATTGACGCCGAACTCGCGGCCTTTCCGGCCGATGGTCTCGCCGATTTCATCGAATAGTTCGGTCGGGAACGGGCCCTCGCCGACGCGGGTGGTGTAGGCTTTTGCAATGCCAAGCACGTAGCCGATCGCACCCGGGCCGAGGCCCGAGCCGGTCGCCGCCTGCGCGGCCACGATGTTCGAGGAGGTGACGAAGGGATAGGTGCCATGGTCGACGTCGAGGAGCGCGCCCTGCGCCCCTTCGAACAGGATGCGCTTGCCGGCGCGCCGCTCCTCGTCGAGGAGCGCCCAGACCGGGCAGGCATAGGGCAGGATCGTCGGCGCGATCGCCTTCAATTCGGAGAGCAGAGCGGCCGCGTCCACCTCGGCGATGCCGAGGCCGCGACGCAGCGCGTTGTGGTGGGTCAGCACCCGCTCGATCTTGGCCGGCAGGGTGTCGGCGTCGGCCAGGTCCACCACGCGGATCGCGCGACGGCCGACCTTGTCCTCGTAGGCCGGGCCGATGCCGCGCTTGGTCGTGCCGATCTTCAGCCCGGCGTTGGCGGTCTCGCGAAAATGGTCGAGCTCGCGGTGCAGCGGCAGGATCAGCGTCGCGTTGTCGGCGATGCGCAGCGATTTCGGCGAGACCTCGACGCCCTGCGCCTGGATGCGGGCGATCTCGTCCACCAGGTGCCAGGGATCGACGACGACGCCGTTGCCGATCACAGAAAGCTTGCCGCCGCGCACCACGCCCGAGGGCAGGAGCGCGAGCTTGTAGGTGACGCCGTCGATGACCAGCGTGTGGCCGGCATTGTGCCCGCCCTGGAAGCGGACGACGATGTCGGCCTGCTCGGAGAGCCAGTCGACGATCTTGCCCTTGCCCTCATCGCCCCATTGGGCGCCTACGACGACGACGTTCGCCATGCGTGCCTTCTGACCCGTGGCCCGTTCGCGGGCGCACGGCGTTGCGCCGCGCGAGAGAAAACCCGTTGCCGTGAGGGTGTTTCCGCGATCCGGTCCGGGAAATCAAGCAAACCGCCCCACCGGCGCGGAAGCGGCGGGGGATGGCTGCAGGGCCGAGCGCTATTTGGCCTCGGTGCCGGGCTTCTGACCGGGCAGTTCGCCCGGCTTGATCACCGGCATCGAACCAGCGTTCGGGTTCGGCGGCTCGACCACCATGCCCGGCGCCGCGTTGCCCGGCGGCTTGATGACGCCGTCGCTCTGCCGCAGCTTGTCGCTCAGGGTGGAATCGTTCGGCGGCGCGTCGGCGTTCGGGCGCACGCGCTCGGGCGGCGTCTGGTTCTGGGGGGGCAGCACTGGATCGGTGTCGCGACCCTTCAGCGGCGCGTCGGGATTCTGGGCGAGCGCGGCCGTGGCGACCAGCGCGAAGACCGAGGCGGCGAGCCCCGTCAGGACTTTGGACAACGAAGACCTCCCTCTCGTTCACGATCAAGAAGCAAACACCGAGGCCGGGAAACCGTTCCTGTTGCCGGAAGTGCGACACCGCTCTGCATGTCGAAGAGCGTTGCGGCATGTCCGTCCTTCGGACGCCGTCGCCGACCCGAACCAACACGCGGCTCCCTCTCCCAGGGGGAGAGGGTTGGGGTAAGGGGCGTGCGTCATCCGGAAGGGTCACGCCCCTGATCCTGTACTTCTCCCCATGGGAGAAGGGACCTGCGCCCTTTCAGGAAAGCTCGGGCGTGCGATGACCGTGGAAGGCGTGGAGGGCTGGGGGACGACCGAACCGCCGGCCTCAATCCCCCCCCGCGCCATGGCGATGTAGAGTTCGCGTAGGCGCCGGGCCACGGGGCCTGGGACGCCCTCCCCGATCGGGCGGCCGTCGATGGCGACCACCGGCATCACGAAGGCGGAGGCGCTGGTGTAGAAGGCTTCCGAAGCCGCGTGCGCCTCGTCGACGGAGAACAGACGTTCCTCCACCGTCAGGCCGGTCTCGGCGGCAAGCCGCATCACCGCCGCGCGGGTGATGCCGGGCAGGAGCGCGGTGGAGAGTGGGCGGGTGACCAGGCGCCCGTCCTTGGTGGCGATGAACGCGGTGGAGGACGATCCTTCGGTGACTGCGCCGTCCTCGACCATCCAGGCCTCGGCCACGCCGGCCTCGGCCGCCGCCTGCTTGGCCAGCACCTGCGCCAGCAAAGCCACCGACTTGATGTCGCGGCGCTTCCAGCGAAGATCCTCGACCGTGACGACCTTGGCGCCGGTCTCGGCCAGTGTGTTGGCGATCACGGTCTTGGCCTGCGTGAACATCATCACGGTCGGCGGCGTGTCGGCGGGCGGGAAGGCGAAGTCGCGCTCGTACACGCCGCGCGTCACCTGCATGTAGACCAAACCCTCGACGACGCCGTTCTTCGCGACAAGCTCCGTCTGCAGCCGCTCCCATTCCGCCGCGTCGTGCGGGTTGCGGATGCCGATCTCGCTGAGCGACCGGTCGAGGCGGGCGAGATGCGCCGCGTTGTCGACGAGGCGCCCTTCGATGATCGCCGAGACCTCGTAGATCCCGTCCGCGAACAGGAAGCCGCGGTCCATCACCGGCACGCGGGCCTGGTCGAAGGGGAGGAACTCCCCGTTGAGGTAGACGATGCGGGGTGACGCCACGGCGGATGCCTCGTGTTCGGGACGTATGATGAACCTGCCTCAAGCAGGATTCGTGCGGGTCGCTCAGCTGTCGCCGAACACTCGTGAGAAGATCGTGTCCACGTGTTTGAAGTGGTAGCCGAGATCGAAGCATTCCTCGATCTGCTCGGGCGACAACGCGGCGGCGACCTCGCTGTCGGCCTTGAGCAGGGCGAGGAAGTCGCCCTGCCCACGCCAGACCGGCATCGCGTTGCGCTGAACCAGCCGATACGCATCCTCGCGGCTGACCCCCTCCTGGGTCAAAGCGAGCAGCACCCGCTGCGAGTGAACCAAGCCGCCGAGGCGGTCGAGGTTCTTCTGCATCTGAGCCGGGTAGATCAGCAGCTTGTCGATCACGCCGGTCATGCGCGCCAGCGCGAAGTCGAGGGTGACGGTGGCGTCCGGTCCGATCATCCGCTCGACGGAGGAATGTGAGATGTCGCGCTCATGCCAGAGCGCCACGTTCTCCATCGCCGGCATCGCGTAGGAACGCACCATGCGGGCAAGGCCGGTGATGTTCTCGGTGAGCACGGGGTTGCGCTTGTGCGGCATCGCCGACGAGCCCTTTTGCCCTTCCGAGAAGAACTCCTCCGCCTCGAGCACTTCGGTGCGCTGCAGGTGCCGGACCTCGATCGCCAGGCGCTCGAGCGACGAGGCGACGACGCCGAGCGTCGCGAAGAACATCGCATGGCGGTCGCGCGGGATGACCTGGGTCGAGACCGGCTCGGGCGTCAGCCCCATCTTCTCGGAGACGTAGGCCTCCACCCGCGGGTCGATGTTGGCGAAGGTGCCGACGGCGCCCGAGATCGCGCAGGTGGCGATCTCCTCGCGCGCCAGGACCAGCCGCGCACGGTTGCGCGCGAACTCGGCGAAGGCTTGGGCGAGCTTGAGGCCGAAGGTCACCGGCTCGGCGTGGATGCCGTGCGAGCGGCCGATCGTCGGGGTGAGCTTGTGCTCAAGCGCGCGGCGCTTGAGGGCGGCGAGCAGCGCGTCCACGTCGGCGATGAGGATGTCGGCGGCACGCACGAGCTGCACGTTGAGGCAGGTGTCGAGCACGTCCGACGAGGTCATGCCCTGGTGGACGAAGCGCGCCTCCGGCCCGACGATCTCGGACAGGTGCGTCAGGAAGGCGATGACGTCGTGCTTCGTCACCGCCTCGATCTCGTCGATGCGGGCGACGTCGAACACCGCGTCGCGGCCCTTCTCCCAGACCTTGTCGGCGGCCGCCTTCGGCACGACGCCGATCTCCGCCAGCGCGGTCGTGGCGTGCGCCTCGATCTCGAACCAGATGCGGAAGCGTTCTTCCGGCGACCAGATCGCCGTCATCGCGGGGCGGCTGTAGCGGGGGATCATCGGCGTCTCGTCTACGGGCTGGTCCGAGCCGCGCGCCTAGCATGGGCCGCCGGGCGGCTCAACGCGCGGTGGCCGCCCGCCGGAACGGAGGATGGCCAACGTCAGCGTTGCAACTTGGACACAGACTGTAACGATCGGAAACAATCTGGAACGAATCCAAGATGAAAACCGCAAGGACTTTGCGCAATGCCGAGGGCGGTTTAGCGCAGACGTTGTAGTCGTTCTTAGAACGAGTGCAAAACATCATGGCTTAGTCTTGCGTCGTATCCCTTGTCCTGTTCGCGATTGCGCGTAGAGCCGCAATAGCGCCCCCGAAGCATTCGTGGGCTCGCGAACCAAGAACTACGACGTCGGGACCCGTCATCATGCAGATCGCACCTTCGCCGCGCCTCCTGGCCGCGCTTCTCGGCTCGTCGTTCCTCATCGCGCCGGCGGTTGCACAAGTCGTCCCAGCACAACCGGCGCCCGCCGGCGAGGCCAACGTGACCCTGGACCAGCTCAGCGTCGAGGGCCTGAACGGCAACACCGTCGGCTACCTCACCAAGCGCACCCGGAGCGCGACGAAGACCGACACCGCCCTGATCGACACGCCGCAATCGATCACCATCGTCACGCGCGAGCAGGTGCTGGACCAGAACTACCAGAACCTCACCGATCAGCTGCGCTTCGTGCCGGGCGTGATCCCGGCCCAGGGCGAGAGCAACCGCGACCAGCTTATTATCCGCGGGCAGAACACCAGCGCGGATTTCTACGTCAACGGCGTCCGCGATGACGTGCAGTACTTCCGCGACCTGTACAACATTCAGCGGATCGAGGTGCTGAAGGGCCCCGATTCGCTGATCTTCGGCCGTGGCGGCGGCGGCGGCATCGTGAACCGCGTCCTGAAGGAGGCGGACGGTTACCGCGTCCGCGAGATCGTGGCCGGCGGCGGCCAGTTCGGCGACAAGCGCGTCGCGTTCGACGTGGGCGACCGGATCAGCGACAGCGTGTTCTTCCGCCTGAACGCCGTCGCCGAGGATTCGGGCACCTTCCGCCAGTTCGGCGACCTGCATCGCTACGGGCTGAACCCGACGGCGACCATCGTCATCGATCCGCAGACGACGTTGAAGCTTTCGTATGAGTACTTCCATGACGACCGGTTCCCCGATCGCGGCATCCCCTCGCAATTCGGCCGGCCCTACCGCTACCGCGACAACCTGCGGACGTTCTTCGGCAACCCGGACGTGAACTTCACCAAGGTCGACGCCAACATCGCCACCGCGATCCTCGACCACCGGTTCGATTCGGGGGTCGAGCTGCACAGCCAGCTGCGCTTCGCCGACTACGAGCGGTACTACATCAACACGCTGCCCGGCGGCGCCGTGAACAACGCCGGCACCTCGGTGTCGATCACCGGCTATCGCAACGAGACCGACCGCCGAAACTACTTCAACCAGAACGACTTCACCTACCGCTTCCAGACCGGCGACATGCGCCACACCCTGCTCGGCGGCTTCGAGCTCGGCTACCAGGAAGGCGTGGTGTTCCGCCAGTCGGCGTTCTTCAACAACATCGCCACCAGCATCACCGTGAACCCGCTGGCGCCGATCACCCGCACGCCGATCACCTTCCGCAACAACGGCACGACCGACGCGAACGCGCGCTACAACCTCGGGCTCGCGGCGGTCTACGCGCAGGACCAGATCGACGTGACCGACTGGCTCCAGGTCGTCGGCGGCCTTCGCTACGACCACTTCGATTTCCAGAACGACAACCGCATCCTCAAGCAGAGCTTCAACCGTGTCGACGACCTCGTCTCGCCGCGCGCCGGCATCGTGCTGAAGCCGCTCGCGAACCTCGCGATCTACGGCAGCTACAGCGTCTCGTACCTGCCCTCCTCCGGCGACCAGATCGGCAACTTCACGCCGGGGCTCGTCATCGCCCAGCCGGAGAAGTTCGAGAACACAGAGGTCGGCGTGAAGTACGATGTCTCGCCGACGTTCCAGCTCACCGGCGCGATCTACAACCTCGACCGCCTCAACCAGCGCCTGGCCGACCCGAACAACCCGGGCTTCTTCATCCTCTCGGGCAAGACCAACACCCAGGGCCTGGAGATCGGCGCCAACGGCTACGTCACCGACTGGTGGCAGGTCGCGGGCGGCTACGCGCTGACCGACGCCCGCATCGACAGCGCCACCTCGGCGACGATCGTCAAGGGCAACACCGTCGGCCTGGTGCCGATCAACGCCTTCACCCTATGGAACAAGTTCGAAGTGACGAAGCAGTTCTCGGTCGGCGTCGGCGTGCTCAACTACACCCACACCTTCGCCGCGTCGGACAACACCGTCCGCCTTCCGGGCTACACCCGCATCGACCTGGGGCTGTTCTACCAGGTGAACGAGTTCGTGCGGGCGCAGGTGAACATCGAGAACCTGTTCGACCGGCGCTACATCGCCACCGCCGACAACAACAACAACATCTCGCCCGGCGCGCCGCGCACCATCCGCGCACAGGTGGTCGCACGGTTCTGATGGACGGCGCGCGCTTCGGGGCGGGGCCGGCGGGGCGTCTCCCGTCCTGACCCGACCCGGCGCGGGCGCAGGATCCCGAGCGGCGTGCAAGTGCGGAGGCAGGGCTTCGCACTGGTTGTACAGTGACAGATTGTAAACCCAAAATCGGGCATCCTGTCATCGCACCCCGCGCGCCCATCGGAATACAATCATGCGCCATCTGGCCGACATGAAGATCATCTTCAAAGTCGCAATCCCCTTCTTCCTGATCGCCCTGGTCACGCTCGGCATCGGCCTCTACGCCCGGACGATCCTCCTCGACTCGGCGCGGCAGACGCGAAGCCTGGTCGACGTCCAGGCGGCACGCCTCGAAAGCATCCTGAGCATCCGGATCGCCGTGAACGAGGCCTCCGTCCAGGCTCGGAACATCATCATCGAGACCCGTCAGGAGGAGAGGTCCGCCTACAAGACGCGCTACGACGACGCCGTGAAGACCAGCCTCGACCTCGCCGCGAAGCTCATCGCGATGTCCGACACGCCCGAGCGCAAGGCGGCGAACCAGAAGCTGGCCGACACTTTGACCGAGTTCTTCGCGGTGACGGACCAATCCAACGTCCTCGGCCTCAAGAATGCGGGCGACGCGGCCAGCGCGATACTCCTGCGGGAGGGGGTGGTACTCCGCATGAAGGTCCGCGACATGGTCCAGCCGCGGGTCGAGCTGCTGACGACCGAGCTCCGCAAGGCTCGCGACAACGCCGAGGCCTCCGCCGCAAGCGCCAGCGCCACGCTGATCACCGCGACGGCGGCGGGCTTGCTCGGCACCCTCGCGCTCGCCTGCACCATCGTCGTATTCGGCATCACCCGGCCTCTGGGGTCCTTGGTGAACGTTCTCCAGGGCATGGCCAAGGGCGACGTCGACGCCACGATCCGGGCGGCCGACCGCGGCGACGAGATCGGCGCCGTCGGCCGTGCGGTGGAGGGCATCAAGGCGATGGTGGCGCAGAAGGCCACCGAGCAGGCCGAAATCAAGCGCATCGCCGACGAAGCCGCCGGCGCCGAGCGCAAGCGGACGATGGTCGCCCTCGCCGACGGCTTCGAGCAGGCGGTCGGCGGCATCATCGGCATGGTCTCGTCTTCCGCGACCGAGCTGCAGGCCACCGCCCAGACCATGACGGCGACCGCGACCGAGACCGCGAACCAGTCCGTCACCGTGGCCGCCGCCGCGGAGGAGGCCGCCGCCAACGTCCACACGGTGGCCGCGGCCGCAGAGGAGCTCGGCTCCTCGGTCCAGGAGATCAGCCGGCAGGTCGCCGGCTCGTCCGACCTTGCCCGGACGGCGGTGGGCGAGGCCGACCAGACGCTGCATCTGGTGGAGGCCCTGAGCCAGGCCTCCGCCCGGATCGGAGACATGGTCGGCCTGATCTCCAACATCGCCAGCCAGACCAACCTCCTGGCGCTCAACGCCACGATCGAGGCGGCGCGGGCCGGCGAGGCCGGCCGCGGGTTCGCGGTCGTCGCGAGCGAGGTCAAGGAGCTGGCCGGCCAGACGGCCCGGGCCACGGAGGAGATCGGCACCCAGATCGGCCAGATCCAAGGGGTGACGGGCCAGGCCGTCACCGCCATCGGCTCGATCGCGGCGCGCATCCGCGAGATCAACGAGGTCGCCGCCTCGATCACCGCCTCCGTCGAGCAGCAGGGCGCGGCGACCCAGGAGATCGTCCGCAACGTCGCCCAGGCCTCGACCGGGACCACCGAGGTGACCAGCAACATCGCCGGCGTGGCGCAGGCCTCCGAGGAAACCGGCGCTGCCGCGAACGAGGTGCTGTCGGCGGCCTCCGAGCTGTCGCGCCAATCCGAGCACCTCGGGAGCGAGGTCGATCGGTTCCTGCGGACCGTCCGCGCCGCCTGAAGGCGTCGTCACGACATCCCGGGCGGCGGCCGACGCCGCCCGGATTTTCGGACTGCGCGAAGGCGCACCGCCCGAGCAGCCCTCGACGCCCGAAACGGCCGCCTACTCCGCCCGCACCCAGCCCTGCGGCATCAGCCGTTCCTGCGGCAGGAACCGTGCCTTGTAGTCCATCTTGCGCGAGCCCTCGACCCAGTAGCCGAGGTAGAGGTACGGCAGACCCATCTCGCGGGCGCGGCGGATGTGGTCGAGGATCATGTAGGTGCCGAGGCTCCGGTGCGCCTCCGCGGGGTCGTAGAACGAGTAGACCATCGACAGGCCGTCGGAGAGCACGTCGGTGAGGCACAACGCCACCAGCCCGCCGACGCCGCGGCCGTGGATCGCCGTGTCCGGCCCGCGGCGGCGATAGGCCACGAGGTGGGTATCGACGTGGCTGTCCTCGATCATCATCGCGTAGTCGAGCACGGTCATGTCGACCATGCCGCCGTCGCCGTGGCGGGCGTCGAGGTAGCGGCGGAACAGGGCGTACTGCTCCGAGGCCGGGCGGTTCGGCTCCGGCGTGCCGACGAGGTCGGCGTTGCGGGAGAGGATGCGGCGCTGGCTGCCGCCGGGCGCGAAGTCGGCGACGACCACGCGCACCGAGACGCAGGCTCGGCAGGTCTCGCAGGCGGGGCGGTAGGCGATGGTCTGCGAGCGGCGGAAGCCGCCCTGCGTCAGGATCTCGTTGAGGTCGCGGGCGCGTCGTCCGACGAGGTGCGTGAACACCTTCCGCTCCTCCTGGCCCGGCAGGTAAGGGCAGGTCGACGGCGCCGTCAGGTAGAATTGCGGTGTGTCGCGCGGGTGGCTCGTCACGCTTCGCGCTGCCCTCTCGCCACGGGTTCCTGCGCCGGGCCGCGATCCGCAGTGTAACGCGGCCGCGGCCGCGCTCAATGGGTTGCCGGCAATCCCGCGGCGACATTTTCGCCGGGGCCGCCGCCGGGGAAGGCTACGCCGCGGCGGAGGTTCGCGGCTTATACCAGACCGCGATGAGCCCGACTCATCGAGGTCCGGCCCCCGCGACTGCGGGGCGGCGGCAATGCGACGGGCCTCATGGGTTCCTACCCATGAGACTTGGTATTAGCCGGCGCGGACGACCGCGAGGCCGAGGAGCACGTCGTGGCCGAGGCGCCGGTCACCGCGGACGAGCCCGAAGGCGAGGTCGAGGAACCACAGCAGGAAGGTCGAGACCGCCACGTAGAACAGCAGCGCGTGCACGGCGGCGGTGAGGATGTCCACCGGCCGCCCGCTCTCGGGCGCGACGACGCGCAGGCCCATCATCCGCATGCCGAGCGTGCTCTGGCGCGACCCGCCGACGGTGATCGCGCTGTAGATCACGCCGCTGGCCGGCAGGATCGCGAACAGGGCCCAGCCCAGGCCGAAGGTGATCACGCCGACGAAGGCGATCGCGACCGACAGCAGGGCGGTGAAGCCGAGGATGAACAGGATGTCGAGCATGTAGGCGACCGTGCGCCCGCCGAGGCTGGCGCGGACGGCCGGCATCGCCACCGGCGGGAGGTAGACGGGCGCATCGAACGGGCGGGCGTATTCGGGACGGGGGTTCAGCATGGCGGTGGTCTCGCGTGACGTCGCTGGTCCGTCAAATGGGAAGTGCCCGAGCCCCCCTCAAGGCCGGGGCGCTCGCGCGCCGTCATGGCGCCTTCGGCTTCGGGTCCTGAGCGTCCGGGCTGTCGAGGTAGTAGCGCTTGAGCAGGTAGAGGGAGGACTCGGACAGCGTCTTGCGATCGGTGGCGACGCCCTCGAGCACTGCGCCGGCGTTGAAGCGGCACAGGGCGAAGTGGGGCTGGTTGCCCAGCACGTAGTCGACGCGGACGCTGTCTGGGGCCGAGCCGGTGCCGGCCCGCAGGATGCGCACGGCCGTCTCGTCCGGCACCAGCGCCGGCACCGCGCGGCGGCAGGTGTCGAGGCGCTGCCGCTGCACCGCGCTCTCGCAGGCGACCAGGCCTCCCAGGAAGCCGAGGAGCACGCCGGCGGCAAGGAGCCGGCGCCTCACGCCCCGGCGCGCAGACGCTCGGCGACGCGGGGGGCGTAGTAGGTCAGCACGCCGTCGGCGCCGGCGCGCTTGAAGGCGAGCAGGCTCTCGACCATGGCGCGGTCGCCGTCGAGCCAGCCGTTGCGGCTGGCCGCCTCGATCATCGCGTACTCGCCCGACACCTGGTAGGCGAAGGTCGGCACGCCGAACTCGTCCTTCACCCGGCGGATGATGTCGAGATAGGGCAGGCCCGGCTTCACCATCACCGAATCGGCGCCCTCCTCCAGGTCGAGCGCGACCTCGCGCAGGGCCTCGAGGCCGTTGCCGGGGTCCATCTGGTAGGTGCGCTTGTCGCCCACCAGCGCCGCCTGCGTGCCGATGGCGTCGCGGAACGGGCCGTAGAAGGCGCTGGCGTACTTGGCGGCGTAGGCCATGATCTGCACGTCGAGGTAGCCGGCCTTGTCGAGCCCGGCGCGGATCGCGCCGACGCGCCCGTCCATCATGTCGGAGGGCGCGATGATGTCGGTGCCGGCCTCGGCCTGGATCAGGCTCTGCTCCACCAGGAGCGCCACCGTCTCGTCGTTGAGGATCGCCCCGTCCGAGAGCAGGCCGTCATGGCCGTGACTGGTGTAGGGATCGAGCGCCACGTCGGTCATGATGCCGACCTGCGGCACCGCCTTCTTCACCGCGCGCACCGCCCGGCACACGAGGTTGTGCGGGTTCAGCGCCTCGGAGCCGGTCGGATCGCGCAAGCTCACCTCCGTGTAGGGGAAGAACGAGACCGCCGGGATGCCGAGGCGCGCCGCGCGCTCGGCGTCGCGCACGATCTCGTCGACGCTCAGGCGCTCGACGCCGGGCATGGAGGCGATCGGCTCGCGCCGGCCGGTCCCCTCGATCACGAACATCGGCCAGATCAGGTCGTCGACCGTCAGCGTATGCTCGCGCACGAGGCGCCGCGACCAGTCGGCCTTGCGGTTGCGCCGCGGGCGCTGGGTGATCTTCAGGCCGGCGGCGCGGGAATCCTCGTGCGCGGTCTCCACGGCGAGGGGGCGCGGCCGGGGCGTGTCGTCGGACGGATGTTCGCGGGACATGGGATCGCGTTCGCTGTGATCGGTTCGCGGGTGGCGCGGCCTAGCACAAGTGCCCGAGCCGGCGAAGCCCGGCGCGTTGACGCGAGCGCCCGGTCGGCCTCTAACCGCGCAACGATCGCGTGGACGGGAACGGAGCGGGCACATCGTGAGCGGAGCCGAAGCGGCCAACGACGAGATCCGGTTCGAGCGGCGGGGCGCGCTCGGCCTCGTCACCCTCGACCGGCCGAAGGCCCTGAACGCGCTCTCCCTCGGGATGATCGACGCGTTGCACGCGCAGCTCGACGCCTGGGCGGCGGATGCCGGCGTCACCCGCGTGGCGATCCGTGGCGCGGGCGGCCGGGCGTTCTGTGCCGGCGGCGACATCCGCCACATCTACGCCTGCGGCAAGGCCGGGCGGTTCGACGACGTGTTCGCGTTCTGGCAAGCCGAGTACCGCCTGGTCGCGCGGATGCAGCGCTACGAGAAGCCGGTCGTCGCGCTGATCGAGGGCGTGGTGATGGGGGGCGGCGTCGGCATCTCGCTGCACGGGGCGCACCGCGTGGCTTGCGAGAGCTACGTCTTCGCCATGCCGGAGGTCGGCATCGGCCTGTTTCCGGACGTGGGCACGACCTACGCCCTGCCCCGGCTTCCGGGACGGATCGGTACCTATCTCGCCCTCACCGGCGGCCGGGTCGGTCCCGGCGACGCCCTCGCGATCGGCCTCGCTACCGCCTACGCCCCGGCGCAGGGCTTCGAGGCGATCCTCGACCGGCTGTCCGACGGCGGACCGGTCGCCGACGCGATCGGGACCGGCGCCCCGCTTCCCCCGACCGGTCCGCTCGTGGCCGAGCGCAGCTTGATCGACGACGCGTTCGCCGCCGACGACGTGGCCGACATCCTCGGCCGCCTCGACGTCGCGGCGTCGGCCGGCTCGACCTTCGCCGCCGAGACCGCGGCGCTGATCCGCACCCGCTGCCCGACGAGCCTGTGCATCGCCCGCGAGCAGATGACCCGCGGGCCCGCGCTCGACTTTCCCGCGGCCGTGCTCACCGAATACCGCCTCGTCACCCGCCTGATGCACGGCCACGACTTCTTCGAGGGCGTGCGCGCCGTGCTGATCGACAAGGACGGACGACCGGATTGGCGGCCGGCGACCCTGGAGGCGGTCGACCGCGACGCGGTGCGCGCCGCCTTCGGCCCGACTGAGCGGCCGGAGCCGCGGTTCTCCTGATGCGCAAGGTCGGACGGATCACCCGCGGCAGCGCGGTCGGCGACGCGCCGGGCGACCGCATCGAGCGGCGCGCGGCCGCGCCCAAGAGCACCTGGGACACGGTGCTGGTCTGGTTCATGCGCCTGACCGCGCTGGCCTGGCTCGCCAAGAGCGTGTTCTCCTTCGCCACGATCCTCGACGTGGTGCCGGGGCATCGCCCGTTCGCGCTGGAGCCGTTCGGCCGGCAGGCGGCGCTGATCTACTTCGCGGTGATCGACGCCAACGCCGCGATCGGCCTGTGGCTCACCAGCGCCTGGGGCGGCGTCGTCTGGCTGCTGGCGGTGACCTCGATGCTGACGCTCGCCGTCCTCACGCCGCAGCTTCTGCAGACGCCGCTGGCGCTGGTCTTGGCTGAGTCCAGTATCGTGGTGATCTATTTCGTATTCTCTTGGCTTGCGGCGCAGGAAGCGCGGTAAACGAGAGGTTATTCGGATCGCTTCACTTTGCATTTACCGACAGAAGTAAATCGCGAATTCATCGTGTCTCTTAGAGCGCCTTTCATCTCCGCCGCCTAGGTTCACCCCATGAGCGGCGCCGGACAGCAGATGTTCCGGCAGAACCACCGGATGAGGCACACGATGAAGTCCCAGGCCGTCAAGATCTCGGAGACCACCGCCGCCCCCGAGACCGGGGTCGTGACCGGCTCGTATCTCGAGGCGCTCCACCTCGTCGAGCGCCTGCATCGCCGCCTGCTCGACGTGATCAAGGACGAGTTCGAGCGTCGCGGCCGCGAGGACGTCAACAGCGTCCAGGCGCTGCTGCTCTACAACATCGGCGACAAGGAGCTCACCGCGAGCGAGCTGCGCACCAAGGGCTACTATCTCGGCTCGAACGTCTCCTACAACGTCAAGAAGCTCGTCGAGGCCGGCTACCTCCACCACGCCCGGTCGAAGACCGACCGCCGCTCGGTGCGCATCAGCCTCACCGACAAGGGCCGCATGGTCCACGACATCATCCAGGGCCTCTACGACAAGCACGCCCGCACCATCCAGCCGATCGGCGGCATCTCGGACGACGACTTCGGCCGGCTCAACGTCGCGCTCGGTCGCCTGGAGCGGTTCTGGACCGACCAGATCCGCTACCGCCTCTGAAACTTGCCGACACCGAGGACGACGAAGCCGGCCGCCCGCGAGGGACGGCCGGCTTTTTCGTTTTTGCGCGACGCAAACGAAAAACGCCGCCCCCGAGGGAGCGGCGTTCCGTCGACCGGCCGCGTTCGCAGCCGACCGGTGCTCAGTTGAAGGTGTCGATCTCGGCCGACTCGTAGCTGGTGACTTCCATGCCGACGCAGATCTCGGAAACGACGGGGGCGGACCAAGCCATGTGAATTCTCCTGAACGGAAAGAGGTGGGAAACGGCGTCGTGCCGGCTCGCGAGCGAGCCGGTCATCGGCTCAGTTGAAGGTGTCAATCTCGGCGGACTCGTAGCTCGTCACTTCCATGCCGACGCAGACTTCCTGAACGATGGGGGCGGACCAGGCCATGGCGTTTCTCCTCGTGAACTTCGATGACCGGAAGATAGGCGATACCTTGGGCGCAATACAAGCGGGCGCTACACTTATATTTCTCATAAGATCGAAGCCCGACCTGCCGATCCGGTGCGCCTTCACCCTGTTCGAGCCAAAATTGCGTGCCTGATCAGACATATGGTGCCGATCGCCCACGATCGCCAGCCCGGGCGGCCGAACCCCGTCGCCCCCCGATCCGACGCCGCCATCCTTTCGCTTGACGGGTCGCGGCGCCGGGCGCACAGGCTGGCGCGCGGTGAGCCGGGCTTCGGTGACCGCATGCGCCCTTCCCACGAAGATCCCGATGCCCAGCGACACGCCAGACCGATCGTCCGAGCCGTGCCCGGCCGCACGTCGCGATCCCGCCTGAGGTCCTGAGGGGCCCGCGCCGGGCTCCGCCGCGCCGCCGGTCGCGGCCGGTGCCGTAGGGCGCGCCGCCGAGCCCGCGAGGCGAGGCCCATGGTTCAACAGGTTTCCCGTCCGCCGGTCCCGGACGCGGTCGCGCCGATCGATCCGCGCGTCGACCCCTCCGTCCTGGCCGCCCGCCTCTCGGACGAGCGCGCGCCCGACATCGTCGAGGCGCTGAACGCCGAGGCCCCCGAGGTCGCAGCCGCGATCCTGCTCGGCCTGCCGCACGACCGGGCGATCGAGGTGCTCGATCAGCCCGAGCTCGACGACGCCGCCGACATCATCGAGATGCTCCCGCGCGACCGGGTGGCGACCTTCCTGTCGGGCATGTCGGCAGACCGGGTCACCGACGTGTTCCGCGAGATCGAGGAGCCCGGGCGCTCGGACCTGCGGGCGCGCCTCGACGCCGAGACCCGCGGCGCCGTGGACCGGCTCAGCGCCTACGGCGAGGAGACGGTCGGATCGCTGATGACCACCGAGTTCGTCACCGTGCCCGGCACCTGGACGGTGGCGCAGACCCTCGACCACGTCCGCAGCGTCGAGAAGACTCGCGAGACCATCTACGCGATCTTCGTGCTCGACCCGCGCACCCGGGCGCTGACCAAGGCCGTGCCTCTGCGCCGGCTGATCTCGGGCAACCCCGACGACAACGTGCTCTCGGTCGCCGCCGGCCGGCGGCCGCTCGCGGTGTCGCCGACGGCGAGCCGCGAGGAGGCGGCCCGGCTGATCTCGAAATACGACCTCCTCGCCCTGCCGGTGGTCGACGCCGTCGGCCATCTGATCGGCATCGTCACCGTCGACGACATGATCGACGCCATGGTCGAGAAGCAGACCCAGGACGTGCAACGCTTCGGCGGCATGGAGGCTCTGCCCGAGCCCTACATGGACATCGGCTTCATGACGATGATCCGGAAGCGCGCCGGCTGGCTCTGCGCCCTGTTCCTGTCGGAGATGCTGACGGCCTCCGCCATGCAGGGCTTCGAGGGCGAGCTGGAGAAGGCGATCGTCCTGACGCTGTTCATCCCGCTCATCATGAGCTCGGGCGGCAATTCCGGCAGCCAGGCGACCTCGCTGCTGATCCGGGCGCTGGCCCTGCATCAGATCTCCTTGCGCGACTGGTGGCGGGTGGCCTTGCGGGAGTTGCCCACCGGCCTCGTGCTCGGCGCCATCCTCGGCGTGATCGCCGTCGTCCGCATCGCGATCTGGCAGAAGACCGGCCTGTACGATTACGGCGAGCACTGGCCGCTGGTGGCGGCCACCGTCGGCGGGGCGCTGGTCGGCATCGTCACCTTCGGCTCCCTCTCGGGTTCGATGCTGCCGTTCCTGCTGCAGCGGCTCGGGTTCGATCCGGCGACCGCCTCGGCGCCCTTCGTGGCCACGTTGGTCGATGTGACCGGCCTGGTGATCTATTTCTCGGTGGCGCTGCTGATCCTGCGCGGTACGTTGCTCTGACGGATTGCGCCCGCGACGCCTGCGATGGATCGGTGAGGGAAACTTCACCCTCTGCGCCGACGTAAAGCGCGCGTCGCCCGCGAAGACGACGCCTGAACGCCGAGACGCCCGGAGCGCGCCCGTGACACTGCCCCTGCTCAGCCGCCCGGTCCTCGACGACCTCGGCGGCGTGATCGGCGCCGAGAAGCTTCAGCGGCTGCTCGTCCGTTTCACCGACAGCTTGCGCACCGCCTTCCCGAAGGACAGCCGCGAGCCCGGTTCGGTCGCGCGCGAAGCGCACACCCTGATCTCGATGTCCGGCATGCTCGGGTGCGAGCGGCTCTCCGACGCCTGCCGCACCCTCGAGGCGCAGGCCAAGGGCGGCGGCGACCTCGCGCCGGCGCTCGCCGAGATCCGCGCGCTCCGCGACGAGACCGTGCGCGCGCTGGAAGACGCCGCGCAGACGCACTGAGACCGCGCGCCGCGTATTCAGTTTCGTCACGATCGGTATGCCACGGTTCCGCGGACCAGGCCTCGGAACGGGCGAAATGATGTTGGGAACGTCTGAGATGACGGGACGCCGGGCGGCCGATCCGTCGCCGAGCCGCCTCGCCGGGCGCCTGCCGCAGGCGCTGGTGGCCGCCGGCGGCCTCGTGTTCCTCGCCCTCGTCTGGCTCGGCCTGCTGTTCCACCTCGACCAGCGCCGCGCGGGCGAGGTGGTCCAGGCGCGGCGCGATGTGCTGAACCTGTCGATCGCGCTCGCCGAGCAGGTGTCGCGCCTGATCGAGGGCGTCGACCAGGTGATGCGCCTGATCGAGGCCGACTACGCCGACGACCCCAAGGCCTTCGACTTCGCCACCTGGTCGAAGCGCGCGACGATGCTCGCCGAGAGCGCGCGCCAGATCGCGATCTTCGACGAGAACGGCGACCTCGTGGCCACCCGCGACGCGGTGCCCTCCGCCCTCAGCAAGACCAACGTGGCGGACCGGCCCTACTTCCGGGCGCTGGCGGACAACCCCGATGCCGGCCTCTATGTCGGGCGCACGATCCGCGGCCGGCTGATGGACACGTTCACGTTCAACCTCGCCCGCCGCCTGACCCGCCCCGACGGCAGCTTCGGCGGCGTCCTGATGGTGGCCGTCGACCCGGACTACCTCGCCCGCCGCTTCAAGGCGCTCGATGTCGGCGCGGATTCCGTCGTCGGGTTGTTCGGGCGCGACGGCTACGTCCGCATCCGCGAGCCGGCGATGGCCGGCATGTACGAGCGCGACCTGACGCTGCGCCCGGACGGCAGGGGCCTGTTCGCGAGGCTCGCGGACGCACCCGCGGGAGTCTACGAGATCGCGAGCGGCCTCGACGGGCGCCCGCGGATCTTCGGCTATCGCACCACAGAGAACCTGCCGCTCGTCGTCACGGTCGGCAAGTCGGTGGACGTGGTGCTCGCGCCGCTCGTCACCGAGCGGCGCAACGCGCTGGCGGTCGGCGTGGCCGCGAGCGCGGTCATCCTGCTCGGATGCCTCTTTCTGCTCAGCGAACTCGAACGCCGGCGCCGGCGCGAAAGGCTGCTGGTCGAGACCCACCGTGCGCTCGGCCAAGCCGAGACCCTGTTCCGCGGCGTGTTCGAGAACGCCACCGACCACCTGTTCGTCCACGCCGTCGCGGCCGACGGCAGCTTCGCCCTCGAAACCCTGAACCCGAGCGCCGCGGCGTTGATCGGGCGCTTGCCCGAGGAGGTCCGCGGCAAGGTCCCCGAGGACGTGATGCCGCCCGGGACCGCGGCGATCGTGCGGGCCGACATCGAGGGCGTCATCCGCTCCGGCGAACCGTTGCGGCGCGCGGAGGAACGGGTCCACGGCGACGGAACCCATCGCTTCGAGGTGATCCTCGTGCCCCTGCGCGAGGCCGGCGGCACCAGCGTCGCCCGCGTCTTCGTCAGCGTGCGCGACATCACCCACCTGCGCCGCGCCGAGGAGGCGATCGCCCGCAGCGAGGCGCGCTACCGGCTGCTCGCCGACAACGCCAGCGACATGATCGTCCAGGTCGATCGCGACGGCCGGCAGATCTACGCGTCGCCGGCCTCGCACGCCCTGCTCGGCCGGTCGCCGCAGGACATGGTCGGCACCCGTCCCGAGGACGACGCCCACCCGGACGACGTGGCGACCCTCACCGCCATGGTCGGCCGCCTCTCGCGGGGCGAGGCCGAGACCGCGGTCGCGAGCTATCGCCTGCGCCGGAGCGACGGCGCCTACCTCTGGGTCGAGGGCTCGTGGCGCCTCGTGCGCGACGCCGCCGGGCAGCCGGCCGGCTTCGTCGCCTCGGTGCGCGACATCGATGCGCGCCACCAGGCCGAGGACGCCCTGCGAGCGAGCGAGGCGCGCTACCGGGCGCTCGCCGACACGCTGCCGCAGCTCGTCTGGATCATGCGGGCCGAGGACGGCCGGGCGGCCTACGTCAACCAGCGCTTCGAGGCGTATTACGGTTCGATCGGCACCGGCTTGGCGGAGAGGCGCGCCGCCAACCACCCGGACGACGCCGCGCGCATGGACGCGGCCTGCGCCGCCGCCATTCGAGAGGAGCGCGGCCACGAGGTCGAGGGCCGTCTGCGCCGGCACGACGGCGCCTACCGCTGGCACAAGATCGTGATGATGCCGATCCGCGAGGCGGGTGCGGTCGTCGGCTGGCTCGGCACGGCATTGGACATCGACGAGATCATCGCGGCGCGGCGTTCCCTGGAGGAGACCAGCGACCTGCTGCGGCTGGCCCAGGACGCGGCCGAGGCCGGCTCGTGGGATCTCGACCTCGTGGCCGGCACCGTCATGCTCTCGCCCGAGAGCGCGCGGCTGCACGGTGTGTCGACGACGCAACCCCTGCACCTGTCGATCGAGGCATGGAAGGCCCTGGTGGTGGAGGAGGACCGGGAGAACGCCTTCTCGGTCGCCTCGCAGGCGATCACGTCGCGCCGCACCTTCGTCACCGAGGTCCGGGTCGCGGGCGAGGACGGCGTCGTGCGCTGGCTGCAATGCTTCGGTCGCGCCTACTACGATCCATCGGGCCGCGCCGTGCGGGTGATCGGCCTCAACCTCGACGCCACCGAGCGGAAGAACGCCGAGCTGGCGTTGCAGGCGGCCAAGACCGCAGCCGAGGCGGCGCGCCTGGAGGCCGAGCGCGCGAGCCTGGCCAAGACCGACTTCCTCGCCGCGATGTCCCACGAGATCCGCACGCCGCTGAACGCGGTGATCGGCTTCACCGACCTGCTGGCCCGCGCCGAGCGGCTGGCGCCGGACCTGCGGCGCCACGCCGAGCTGGCGCGCTCCTCGGGTTCGGCCCTGCTGACCGTCGTCAACGACATCCTCGACTTCTCGAAGGTCGAGGCGGGGGCGATCGACCTGGAACACCGCGCCTTCGCTCCGGCGGCGCTCGCCGACAACGGGCTCTCGATCGTGCGGGGGCTGGCCGCCGCCAAGGGCCTGTCCGTGATCGCCCGGATCGATCCCGACCTGCCGCGGAGCCTTTTGGGCGACGAGGCGCGCCTGCGCCAGATCCTGCTCAACCTCCTCAACAACGCGGTGAAGTTCACGCGGCGCGGCAGCGTCACCCTGGCGGTGCGCCATGCCGGCACCACGGATGCAGGCGAGACCGTCCGCTTCAGCGTGACCGACACCGGCATCGGCATCCCGCTGGCCAAGCAGCACCGGCTGTTCGAACGCTTCTCGCAGGTGGACAACTCGGTCGGCCGCGACTTCGGCGGGACCGGGCTCGGCCTCGCGATCAGCCGCCGCCTCGTCGAGCTGATGGGCGGCACGATCGGCGTGGCCTCCGACGACGGCGAGGGCTCGACCTTCTGGTTCACGGTGACGCTTCCCCGCGCCGCCGACGTCGCCGCCGCCATCGCCGCGCAGCCCGTCGCCGCGCCCCAGGCGACCGGGCGCATCCTCCTCGTCGAGGACGTCGAGATCAACCAGGAGCTTGCGCGCCTTGTGCTCGAGGCCGCCGGCCACACCGTCGAGGTGGTCGCCGACGGCGCCACCGCCGTGATGGCGGTGGAGGACGGCGCCTTCGACCTCGTGCTGATGGACGTCCAGATGCCGGGCATGGACGGCATCACCGCGACGCGGATGATCCGCCGCCTGAAGGGCGCTTGCGCGAACGTGCCGGTGATCGCGATGACCGCCAACGTCCTGCCCGCCGAGGTGCGCCAGTTCCGCGAGGCCGGCATGGACGACCACGTCGGCAAGCCGTTCGACCGCGCGGTCCTCTACGACACCATCGCGCGCTGGCTGCCCGGTCGCGACGCCGAGCCGCTGCGGCGGGCGGCCGGCTGATCCGCGTCGCGGATGACGCCGACGCGCCACGACTTCGCCGGCCGGAACGCCGACGAAGGCGGGATGCCGTTCGGGTCGGCCGCCGGCCTGGGGCTGAGCCATCTGTTCCCCACCCCGGAGGCCGTCGCCGCGGCGGATGTCGCGAAGATGCTCGACATGCCACGCGCGCGGCGCGCCGCGATCCGGGCGCTCGCCGAATCCAGCCTCGCCGAGCCGGACCTGTTCGCGCCGGGACAGGACCTCGCCATAGCGGTCCGCCGCCTCACCGCGATCCACGGCATCGGGCCGTGGGCGGCGCGGTTCATCGCCATGCGCGTCCTACGCGCGGCGGACGCCCTACCCGGCGGCGACGTCGGCCTGATGCGGGCGCTCGATGTCGGCGCCGGGCGCCCGGATCCTGCCGAGCTTCTTCGGCGGGCGGAGGCGTGGCGACCCTATCGCGCCTACGCGGCGATGCATCTCTGGGTGGCGGATGCCGCCGCGGGATTCGAGAGCAAGGGACGGGATGCCGGGAACACCGAGACGCGCCATTCCGAGGGACGCACAGGGGGCCGATCCGGCACCCACCACCCGAGAGGTCGCGATGCCGACGTTGGGAACCGTGTCCCCCGCAGACCTGTCGGATGCCGCTCGCCATGCCGCGGTGGCCGCCCGCGACGGCGCGTTCGACGGCCGCTTCGTCTACTCCGTGCGCAGCACTGGCGTGTATTGCCGCCCGAGCTGCCCGTCGCGCGCGGCGCTTCCCCGAAACGTCGCCTTCCACGCCACCTGCGAGGCAGCCGAGGCGGCGGGTTTCCGCCCGTGCCGGCGCTGCCGGCCTGACGAGGCGTCGCGCGAGACCCGCCGCGCGGAGGCCGTCGCCCGCGCCTGCCGTCTGATCGACGAGTCCGAGACCGCGCCCACCCTCGACGACCTCGCCCACGCCGCCGGGATGAGTCCGTTCCACTTCCACCGCGTGTTCAAGGCGGCCATCGGCGTCACGCCGCGGGCCTACGGTTCGGCCCGTCGCGCCGAGCGTGTCGCCAAAGCCTTGCCAGGCGCGGCCAGCGTCACGGAAGCCCTGTACGAGGCGGGCTACGGCGCCGCGAGCCGGTTCTACGCCGGGGCACGCCTCGGCATGACGCCGGCCGCCTACCGCAAGGGTGGAGCCGGCGAGACGATCCGCTTCGCGGTCGCGGCGTGCAGCCTCGGCGCGGTCCTCGTCGCGGCGACGACCCGCGGCGTCTGCGCGATCCTGCTCGGCGACGAACCGGACGCGTTGCTGCGCGACCTGGAAGACCGCTTCCCGAACGCGGCGCTCGCGGGCGGCGATGAGGGCTTCGCGGCGCTGGTCGCGCAGGTGGTCGGCCTGGTCGAAACACCGTCCCGCCCGGTCTCCCTGCCCCTGGACATCGGCGGCACCGCCTTCCAGCAGCGGGTCTGGGAGGCGTTGCGAACCATCCCGGCGGGGACCACCGCGAGCTATGCCGAGATCGCGGCGCGCATCGGCACGCCGGCGGCGGTGCGGGCGGTCGCCCGCGCCTGCGGCGCCAACGCGCTCGCGGTCGCGATCCCCTGCCACCGGGTGGTCCGCGCCGACGGCGCCCTTTCCGGCTACCGCTGGGGCATCGACCGCAAGCGCGCATTGCTCGCTCGAGAAGGGGTCGAACCGGTGAAGGCTTGAGCCGCGGGTTCCCCTCTCCCCGCGCGCGGGGAGAGGCCCGGCTGCACCCCGTCGTGCAGCCGGGAGGCGAGAGGCGTAGCCGGAGCGACGGTGAGGGGGCGGCTCAGGACGAGGCTGCTTCGGCCCCCCCTCACCTTCGGCTGCCGCCTCGCTTCGGCGACGACGAGGTCGCCGAAGCCCTCTCCCCGCCAGCGGGGCGAGGGGATGGACGTGGCCGGTCAGGGAAAGCCGCCGCCGAGCGGCATCCGATGTTTCGCCCTACTTCCCGAACCGCTCGAACTTCGGGAAACTCCGCGTCATCAGCGTCCCGGCATCCGTGCGGTGGCCCGTCCACTTCTCCAGCACGCTGTGCTGGGCGAGGCGGCCCTCGGGTGAACCGTCGCGCCAGGGCAGGCCCTCGGCGAGGGGGAAGACGCAGGCGTCGACCAGGCTCGATTGGCGGCAGCGCTGCAGGCGCACGCCCTTGCCGCGGACGAGCTCGGTCAGCTCTGTGATCGGGAAGACCAGCAGCAGCTTGTCGGAGCTCGTCACCGCGACGTGGTCGCCCTCGGCCGGCACCAGCACCACTGCCTTGGCGTCGCCGTCGAGGCTCAGGATGCCCTTGCCCTTGCGGGTGTTGGCGACCAGCGCGTCCGCCGGCGCGAGGAAGCCGCGCCCGTCCGAGCCCGCGATCAGCAGGCGGGTCTCCGGGCGGTAGGGCAAGGCCGCGACGATCTCGGTGCCGTCGTCGAGGTCGACCATCAGGCGGATGGGGTCGCCGAAGCCGCGTCCGCCCGGCAGCTTCGAGGCGTCGAGGGTGAAGACCTTGCCGTTCGAGGCCAGCACCAGGATCTTGGCGGTGGTCTCGCTCGGGAAGGCGATCTTGATCCGGTCGTCGCCCTTGAACGCGACGCCGGACAGGTCGGCGACGTGGCCCTTCAGCGCCCGGATCCAGCCCTTGTCGGAGACGATGACGGTGATCGGCTCGCGCTCGACCATCGCCGCGGTGAAGTCGATGCCGGCGGTGTCGGGCGGGTTCTGCAGAGTCGTGCGGCGCGCGCCGAGCTTGGTGTCGGGCCCGAAGGTCTTCTTCACCTGGCGGACCTGCTGGGTGATCGACTTCCACTGCGCGGCGTCCGAGCCGAGCAGCGCCTCCAGCCCGTCCTTCTCCTTCGTCAGCGTGTCGAGCTCGCGCTTCAGCTCCATCTCCTCGAGCTTGCGCAAGCTCCGCAGCCGCGTGTCGAGGATCGCGTTGGCCTGCACTTCGGTGAGCCCGAAATGCGCCATCAGCGCCGCCTTCGGCTCGTCCTCCTCGCGGATGATGCGGATCACCGCGTCGAGGTCGAGGTAGACGATGAGCAGGCCGTTCAGGATCTCGAGCCGGCGCTCGATCTGCCCGAGGCGGTTGCGCGAGCGCCGCTGCAGCACGACGCGGCGGTGGTCGAGCCATTCGCGCAACGCCTCGGCGAGCCCGATCACCCGGGGCACGAGGCCGCCGACCAGCACGTTCATGTTGAGCGGGATGCGGGCTTCGAGTTCCGTCAGCCGGAACAGCGATTCCATCAGGATCACCGGGTCGACGCTGCGCGAGCGTGGTTCCAGCACCACGCGCACGTCCTCGGCCGACTCGTCGCGCACGTCGGCGAGCAGCGGCAGCTTCTTCTCCTGCAGCAGCTCGGCGAGCTTCTCGATCAGCCGCGCCTTCGGGATGCCGTAGGGGATCTCGGTGACGACGATGTTCCAGGTGCCGCGGCCCAGATCCTCCTTGGTCCAGCGGGCGCGCACGCGGAAGGCGCCCCGCCCGGTGCGGTAGGCCTCGGCGATCGATTCGGCCGAATCGATCAGGATGCCGCCGGTGGGGAAGTCCGGCCCCTGCACGAAGCTGACGAGCTGGGCCGAGGTCGCGGCCGGGTTGGCGATCAGGTAGAGCGCCGCGTCGCACAGCTCCGCCGCGTTGTGCGGCGGGATCGACGTCGCCATGCCGACCGCGATGCCCTGGCTGCCGTTGGCCAAGAGGTTCGGGAAGGCCGCCGGCAGGACCGACGGCTCGTCCTTCTCGCCGTTGTAGGACGGGCGGAAGTCGACCGTGTCCTCGTCGAACCCGTCGAGGATCAGCCGTGCGACTTCGGTCAGCCGCGCCTCGGTGTAGCGGTAGGCGGCGGGGCCGTCGCCGTCGATGTTGCCGAAGTTGCCCTGCCCGTCGACCAGCGGGTAGCGCTGCGCGAAGTCCTGGCTCAGCCGCACCAGCGCGTCGTAGATCGCCTGGTCGCCGTGCGGGTGGAAGTCGCCCATCACGTCGCCGACGATCTTGGCGCACTTCTTGTGCGCCGTGTTCGGGTCGAGCCGCAGCAGCCTCATGCCGTAGAGGATGCGGCGGTGCACCGGCTTCAGCCCGTCGCGGGCATCGGGCAGCGCCCGGTGCATGATCGTGGAGAGCGCGTAGGCGAGGTAGCGCTCCTCCAGCGCGGACTTCAGCTCCACGCTCTCGATGCCGTCCCCGGTCGGCGGCTCGAAGGGCTGGCCCATCACGGCTCCGTTCTCATACGTTTCACGTGGAACATAACACGAACATCAGCGCTCGGCATCCAGGCCGGCCGCGACGAATCGTGTGCGGTCCTCAGGGGTCGGCAGTGCCCGCGGACCCCAGATGTGCTGCGTGAGGAAGTAGCCGGTCAAGGTAAAGCCATTCCGCACGTCGTCCGGCCCCTCCAGGCGCCCGCCGTCGCGCAGGAAGGCCGGCAGCGCCAGCAGGCGGTCGCGATAGGGCTCGCCCGCCGAGGCGCTGACCGCGCGCCCGCTCTTCGGCGAGACGTAGATCAGGGCGTCGTTGCCGCCGGTGGCGGCGCAGGCGCCGAGATCGAGCCCGAAGCCGAGTTCGGTCAGGATCGCCAGCTCGAACCGGACCATCAGCACCGGCGCCACCGTGCGGTCGTGCAGGTGCGCGATCAGCACGCGGGCCGCCTCGAACAGATCGGGATGCAGATCGCGCTCGGGCAGCAGCCGCAGCAGCGCCGCGAGGTGGCCGACGCCGTAGAGCGCGAGGCCGGATCCGATCAGACGCGACAGCGCCGAATCCAGCGGCTCGACCGCGAACGCCCCGAGGCCCTCGTCGAGCCGCGAACGCCAGGTGGCGCGCACGAGGTTCCCGGGCTGCAGCACCGGCTGCATCCGGCGCGAGCGCCCGCCGTGGACCAGCCCGAGATGGCGCCCGTGCGCGCGGGTCATCGCCTCGAGCACCACGCCGGTCTCGCCCTGCCTGCGCACGCCGAGCACCAGCGCGTCATCCGTCCATTGCATGGCCCCACCTTAGGGGATTTCCGTGCGCGGCGTGAGAGTTCGCGTTTGCTAGGACTGAAAGCCGCGGTAGCATCGAATGAGGCTTGGCGTGGGGAGGTCGGGGTGCTTCTGCGGATATCGAATACCGAAACCGCCTTCCGGCGCTTGCGCCTATGCACGCTCCGTCAAGGCCGCCACGCCGCGCCCCCTCCCCCCTTTGCGGGGGAGGGTGGGCCGCGAGCTAAGTCGGGAGAGGGGAGCGACGTTTCCGGATACGGCGCTCCCCTCTCCCGACCCTCGCTGACGCGAGGCTCACCCTCCCCCGCAGAGGGGGGAGGGAAGCGACCGGCGGCGTTCGATGACCGACCGCTCCGGGCGGCCGCCGCCACGCTCGCCGTCGCCCTCGCGCTCTCCGGCTGCATGGCGCGCGGCGAGGCGCCCGCCCCCGCGACCGCGTCGGCGAAACCCGTCCGCGAGCGCATCGCCGCGCTCGCCCTTCGGCAGGTGGCGTTCGGATCGGTCTCGCTGCTGCCGGTGCGGTTCGAGTCGAGCCGCATCGCGGGGCCGTTCGAGGATGGGGGGCGCACGCTGTACTGCGTGTCGAGCCACATGAAGGGTCGCAGCTTCGGCAAGGGCGAGCGCCCGAAGGTCGTGGTCCGCCAGGACAAGGCGGCCGACACGCTGACGGCGATCGACGACGACGAGGTCTGCCAGGGCCACCGCACCGAGCCGTTCGCGGAGCTGGACACGCTGTCGAACACCAAGTCCGGGACCTAGTCCGGCACCATCGGGGGCCGAGCCGGGTTGTCCCGGCCCCGTCCTTGCTCCCCCGGACCGATGCGAAACGCGCCGCTCGCCCTCTCCCTCGACCTCATCGCCCGGGCCCACGCGGTGCCGGTGCCGGACGACGCCGCGGCCCTGCAGGTGATGACCGACGAGGAGCTGAAGCCCGCCCTCGACGCGATCATCGCGCAGCGCGCCGGCGGCGGCGACCTCTGGGTGTTCGCCTACGGCTCGCTGATGTGGCGCCCGGAATTCGATTTCGCCGAGAGCCGGATCGGCACGGTGCGCGGCTTCCACCGCCGGTTCTGCCTGCTGCAGCGTCGGTTCCGCGGCACCCCCGAGCGGCCCGGCTTCGTTCTGGCGCTCGACCGTGGCGGCGCCTGCCGCGGCGTCGCGTTCCGGCTGCCCGGCACCGACCTGCGCGAGACGCTGATGCCGGTGTGGCGCCGCGAGATGCGCGGGCGCGGCTACGTCGCGCGCTGGCTGCCGGTGGCGACGGAGGCCGGCACCGTCTCGGCGCTGACCTTCCTGGTGAACCGCGACAGCGACCGCTATTCCGGCCGCCTCACCGAGCCCGAGATCGCCGACCGGATCGCGACCGCCTGCGGGCACCTCGGGCCGAGCGCCGAATACCTGTTCCGCACGGTCGAGGCCTGCGAGGCGCTCGGCATCCGCGACCGGCACCTGTGGACCCTGCAGGCCCTGGTCGCCGATCGGCTGCGCGCCGGCGAGGCTGGCGCAGACGCACCGTAGAGATGGTCGGCATCGGGGGCGTCACGGCCGAAGACGGCGTCGTGGGTTGCGACGCGCGAGATCACGCACTGCAACAACCTGCACATCGCGCGACGGCCCCAGGTTAACGAACCATTAAGAACGGGTTCGCGTGTGCTGTGAATGCAACGGGTGCGATTAACCGTGCTCAACAGAGTTCATCGTGGCGTGCAAGACGATCATTCTCGGTTAGACAGAACGGGCAACCGCCGCCGCGATGATTCGCGCCGCCGCCCACGAGCTTCCAACCTTGAGATCCATCATGTCGTTACGCACCGCGATCGTCGCAGGCCTCGCCGCCGTCACGGGCCTCCTGGCCGTCTCGACCGCGCAGGCGCAGACGACGACCATTCCCGGCGAGCAGGTCGGCCTGGCCACCGGCGCGCCGCTGCCCGAGGGCGTCTACGCGATCAACACCTTCATCTACCGCCGGCCCGACGCCACCTTCGGCGCCGACACCGCGATCAACATCCCGGTCC
>NZ_VRVF01000003.1:0-160042 GCF_008040045.1 Methylobacterium sp. WL8
AGGGGCGGCTTTCGCGCGCAAGCTCGGTGCGAGCGGTAGGGGTCCACATCGGCGATCCAGGGTGAGCGTCAGACACTCTCCCAACGCCCGCGACACCTGCCGCTCACCCCATTATGAAACGGGGTCTAAGCGCGGCTTCGCCGGTTTCGATCCTGGGTCGGGGCGGACGGCCTCCTCAACCGTGCAGGTCGCACGCGGGTCCCCTCTCCCGAGCGGGAGAGGGGCAGGGTGAGGGACGAGAACCGTCCGGAGAGGTCACGCCCCTCACTCCAACCCTCTCCCCATGGGAGAGGGAGCCGCGCGGTGCTTCGAGCGATCCTTCCGGGACCGTTGCGCGGCGATGCGTGAAACACCGCGGCCCGAAAGCGTCAAACAAGGCGGCGCGGCGCGCGGTCTACGCGTCGACCAGAACCGGGTAGCAGCGCGCGCCGACGGCGGCGGCCAGCACCTGCACGGCGCCGACGGTCGAGCTGTCGCCGGCCACGTGCACCACGTCGGTGGCTCGGAGCGCCGGAAGGTGGGCGGTGAGCGGGCCCGGCCGCACGTCCGGCGGTCGCTGGCGGCTCCGGTCGGCGCTGAGCACGATGCGCCCGACGCCGGTGGCCCGCAGCCATTCCAGGCTCTCGCGCATGTAGAGGTCGAGGGGATCGCGCGCGCCGACGACGACGCACATGTCGCGGGTCGGCTCGATGTAGCGCGCCGCCCGGGCGATCGACCAGATCTGGCCGAAACCGCAGCCGGCGGAGACGAGGACGAGGCGCCCGCCGCCGGGGCGGTACTGGGCTCGCCCGACCGGTCCGCGGACCTTCACGTCGGCGTGCAGCGGCAGCGAGTCGGCGAGCGACCAGCCGTCCTCGTCCCGCGCGAGGTGGAACACGAGCTCGTTCAGCTCCGCCGAGCCGTCGACGCGCAGGGTCGGGCACAGGGTGCGCAGGCCGACGCCGTCGAGCGCGAGGGCGACCTGGGCGCCGGGGCCGAGCGGCAGGTCCTTGTTCACGGTGACGACCAGCTCGATCACGTGTGTGGTCAGCGCGCGGACGTCGGTGACGGTGCCCGTGCGCATCGCGACCGCAGGCGCCGGTTCCTCGGCCTGCGCGAGGATCGCGGGGCCGGCGGGCAGGGCCAGCCGGATCGGGTCGGTGCGCTCGCGCCGGCCCGGCACGCGGCGCGCGCCCGGGCTTGCGCCCTGTCCCGGCACGGCGGCGCCGTGGGTGGCCTGGGCGTAGGCGATCATCCCGTCTTCGACGGCCGCATCGAGCGGGGTGTCGCCGGTGGCGACGCGCACGGACTTGCCGTTGACGACGAGCGAGCAGCGCGCGCTCATGGTCGTCTCCCGAATGTCATGAGGATGGCAGCGATCAGCGCGCGGACATCAGGAGGCGGTCGACCATCCCGGCCCAGCGCTCGCGGGTGGCGCGCGCTTCCGCGCCGATCGGCTCCGGCTCGACGTACTGTTCCATCCGGGCGCGAAGCGAGGCGGCTTCGGCCCGCTCGGCCATCAGGATCGCCTTCATCACGGCCATCTCGGCCTGGAGACGCTCGACGACGTCCTCCTCGACCTCGTCATCGAAGTCCGCATCCTCGGCCTCGACGGCTTCGAGGGCGGCCTCGTCCGCGATCGTCTCGGAAAACGAAGCCTCGGCGCGCCGCTCGAACGCGGTCGGGGTGGGCATCGCCGCGACCATGTGCGGCGGGTCGAGGCGGATCGGGCGCGCGATCAGCCGGCGCACCACATCGGATCCGCTCGTCTCGCGAAACCGCCTTGCCGCTTCGGCCATCACTGTTCTCCAGCACGCAGGGGGCACGCCGTGCGCCCCGCCATTTCTCCACACAACCTTGCGTCGGCATGGTTAAGGGAGGTTTAAATGGCATGCGGAACCGGTCACGTCGGCCGCCTTTCGACAGGCGCACGCGGCGCCCATTTGGCGACCGAGACACGACGAGCGCCCATCCCCGAGGAACCCGGGAGCGGACGCGCGTCTTCCTCGCGAATCGCTTCGCAGTCCGGCATCCGGCCCCTTCGAAGCGGCGGTCGCGCGGCGTCAGATCGCCGGCGACAGGCCCGTCGGGGCGGCGAGGCTGCGGCCGCGCGGATCGGGACCGAAATTGTTCGGGCCGACGGTGCCGCCGAGGAACCCGGTCTCGATGAAGTACCAGATGTTGGCCAGCGGCACGAGCGACAGCAGCACCCACACGCCGGGCTTGTTGCGGTCGTGGTAGCGCTTGATCCCGAGGCAGACCGACGACCAGACGATGAAGACCGTGGTGAGCAGGTTCAGGACCAAGAACGGGACCGCGTTGGCGCCGTTGACCGAGAAGCCTTCGCCCGCGCCGGCCTCGTTCGGGATCGCCTGAGCCAGGGCGTAGTTCAACGCCGCCGCGACGAGCATGGCACCGAAGACCGAGACGATGACGCCCTTCCAGAAGGTCCCGCGGCCGATCCGGCCTTCGGCGGAGAAGAGTAGTTTTTTCATGATGTTCGCAGCCCTGTCGGCAACCCGGCCACGCATGGTGCTGGGGGATCGGCCGGTGGTCGAGCGTTAGGGCGCGGCGCCGACGCGTTCAACGCGAACCGCAGCCTTGGGACGGTTGGGCAAGAGATCGGGACGCCACGACAAGCGCCCTGTGGATCGAATTTAGATCAGGCCGCTTCCGGTGCCGCGCCGACGAGCTGGCGGGCCTGGAGCATCGTCATCGGCTCGCCGAAGGCGTAGCCCTGAGCGTAGTCGCAGCCGAGTATGGCCAGGGCCTGGGCGTCGGCTTCCGACTCGGCACCCTCGGCAACGATGGCGAGGTTCAGCTCGTTGGCCATCCGCACGATCGAGCGCAGGATCGCGGTCTTGCCCGACGCCATCTGGCGCACGAAGGATTGGTCGATCTTGATCGTGTCGAACGGGAAGCGCTGGAGATAGGACAGCGCCGAATAGCCGGTGCCGAAGCCGTCGAGGGAGAGCCCTGCGCCGAGGTCGTGGATGCGGGTCAGCATCTGGGCGGCGTATTCCGGGTTCTCCATTACCAGGCTTTCGGTGAGCTCGAGCTTCAGCGAGCCCGGGATCACGCCCGAGCGGGCGAGCACCGTCTTCACGTCGTGCAGTAGGTCGTGCCGCAGCAGCTGGCGCGAGGAGACGTTGACCGAGGCAAAGATCGGCGGGTCGACCTCGAGCGAGCGCTGCCAGGCCGCGAGTTCGAGCGCGGTGCGTTCCAGGGCGAAGATGCCGAGGTTCACGACGAAGCCGCTCTCCTCCGCCACCGGCATGAAGGTAGCCGGCGGGATGCGGCCGAGCTTCGGGTGGTCCCAGCGCAGGATCGCCTCGAAACCCGCCACCGTGCGGTCCTCCAGGCGGACCACCGGCTGGAACAGCACCTTCATCTCGTTGCGTTCCAGCGAACGGCGCAGGTCGCTCTCCAGCATCAGCCGGTCCGAGCGCTCCGCACGCATGTCGGCGCGGAACACGTCGATGCGGTCGCCGCCGCCGCGCTTGGCCTGGACCATCGCCGTCTCGGCGTTCTTGAACACCTCGTCGCGCTTCAGGCTGGCGCCGGTCTCGTGCAGCGCCAAGCCGATCGAGACGGTGAGGAAGATCTCGCGGTCGGCATAGGTGATCGGCGTCGCGATGGCGCGGCGGATCATCTCGGCGAAGGCCAGGATGCGGTCGGATTCGCGCTCCGACAGGAGGATGACCGCGAACTCGTCGCCGGCCACTCGCGCCAGCGTGTCCTGCGGCCGCAGCAGGCGCCCGAGCCGGCGCGACAGGGTGAGCAGGATCGAATCGCCGGCCGAGAGGCCGATCGCGTCGTTGATGCCCTTGAATCGGTCGATGTCGAGGACGATCACCGTCGGCTTCAGGCGCGGGTCCTGGCTTGCGAAGGCGAGCGCCGCGTCGAGCCGGTCGCCGAACAGCTCGCGATTGGGCAGGCCGGTCAGGCTGTCGTGCACGGCGTCGTGCAGCAGGCGCTCCTCGGCGGTCTTGATCTCGGTGACGTCGGCGATGGTGCCGACGATGCGGATGACCTCGCCGTCGTTGCCGATCACGGGGCGCGCCTTGAGGCGATACCAATAGTAGGCCCCGCCGGTGGTGCGCAGGCGGAAGTCGTGCACGATGCGACCGCGGCGCTCCTCGATCATGGTGTCGAGGGTCGCCGAGTAGCGCTCGATGTCGAACGGGTGGAGCAGCCCGAGCCAGTTCGCCGCCGGGCCTTCGAGCGCCCCACGCTTGAGGCCGAGCTGGACCTCGATCTCCTGGCCGGCGAAGACGCGGTCGCCCGGCACGTCCCAGTCGAACACCACGTCGCCGGCGCCGGTGAGCGCCAGCGCCCGCCGCTCGGTGTCGGAGACCAGGGCGTGGGTGAGACCGCCGCCGGCGAAGGCGTGCTGCATCACCGTGAAGCCGATCAGCATGACGATCAGCACCAGGCCGCCGATCAGCGCGGGCTGGGTCAGCTCGCTGCCGATCTGTCCGATCACCGCGAAGCCCGCGGCGGTGACCCAGACCACCAGAAGCGTCCAGGTCGGGACGAGCAGGATGGCGCGGTCGTAGCCGTTGTGGGCGGCAAGGTACGCGATCAGCAGCAGCCCGACGCCGGCCACCGCCGCGATCGAGATGCGCGCCACGCCCGCCGCCACCGGCGGATCGAACAGGGCCAGCCCGACGAGGCCGGCGAGGAAGGTCAGCCAGAAGAACGCCACGTGGCTGTAGCGCACGTGCCAACGCGAAAGGTTGAGGTAAGCGAACAGGAACACCAGCAGGGTCGCCGCCAGCACCGCCTCGGCGGAGGCGCGGTAGACCCGCTCGGCCAGCTCGGTGACCGGAAAGACCCGCTGCAGGAAGCCGAAGTCGATGCAGGCGTAGGCCAGCACCGACCACGCCAGGGCGGCGGCCGCGGGGAAGATGATCGCGCCCTTGACCACGAAGACGATCGTCAGGAACAGCGCCAGCAAGCCGCTGATGCCGATGATGATTCCCTTGTACAGCGTCAGCCCGGCGGCCTTCTTGCGGTAGGCGTCCTGATCCCAGAGGTGCACCTGCGGGATGTTGGGGCCGCGCAGCTCGGCGACGTAGGTGATCGTCGTGCCGGGATCGAGGGTGATGACGAACTCGTCCGCCTCGGGGTTCTCGTTGCGCTCGGGCCGGATGCCCTGGCTCGCGGTGATCGCGGCGATGCGCGAGCCGCCGAGATCGGGCCAGACCACGCCGGAATCGACCAGCCGGAAGTGCGGCGCCACGAGGATGCGCTCGATCTGCTCGTCGGTGTCGTTGGTGAGCGCGAACACCATCCAGTCGGGCCGCGCGCCGGCATCGCGCGCCTTCACGACGATGCGGCGGACGATGCCGTCCTTGCCGGGCGCCGTGGAGATCTGGATCAGGTCGCCGTCCGAGCGGTAACGCTCGATCGCCGTGGTCAGGTCGATGACCGGCGCGTCGAGGGTGACCCGCACCGCCTCGACGGCCCGCGCGGAACCGCTGAACAGAAGGCCGCCGAGGAGTGCGAGGGAGAGGGCGAGGATGCGCAACGGGCGAGTGTTCCGGCCGGGTACGGCGGCGAGTACGGCTCAGGTTCCGCGCAGTGGTAGAGGCGGGATTAACCGTGAGCAAGGCGGCTGAGGCCCGGCGGCCGGCGTCACCCACCGCTGGTATGCGCGATCGTCCGGGCCGCAGATCGCCCGCTTTTGCGGCTAAAACAAGTTTCGGGACGCTCCTGAGGGGGGCGTCCCCGGCCGCGTTCAGGCGGCGCGTAAAGCCGCGGTGATCCGGTCGAGGGACGGCAGCTTCTTGATCGGGCCGATGGCGGCGAGCGTCGGCGCGCCCGCGAGGACCGCTCGGCCCGCCGCGCGCACGTGGTCCACCGTCACGGCGTCGACCTTGGCGATCACTTCGTCCGCCGGGATCACCCGGCCCCAGGCGAGGATCTGGCGGGCGTTGCGCTCGATCCGGCCGCCCGGCGTCTCCAGCGCGGAGAGCAGCGAGACCTTCAGCTGCGCCTTGGCCCGGGCGATCTCGACGGTGTCGAGGTCGCGGGCGGCCCGCGCGGTCGCCTCCAGCGTCACCTCGACGAGCTCGGGCAGGTCCGCGCCGGAGGTCGCCGCGCCGATGCCGAACAGGCCGCAATCGGAGAACGGCCAGTGGAAGGCCTGGATCTCGTAGGCGAGGCCGCGGGTCTCGCGCACCTCCTGCCACAGCCGCGAAGTCAGCCCGCCGCCGAGCACCTGCGAGAACATGTGAAGGGCGTAGTAGGCCTCGTCGCGGAACGACAGGCCGGGCAGGCCGATCACGAGGTTGGCCTGCTCGAGCTTCTTCGGCATGCGCCGCTCGCCGCCGCCGTAGGTTCCCGGGATCGCCTCGGGCGCCGCCGCCTTCGCCATGCCGCCGAAATGGCGCTCGGCCGACGCCACGAAGGCCTCGTGCTCGACGGCGCCGGCGGCGGCCACCACGAAGCGGTCGGGGGTGTATTCGCGGGCGAGGTAGGCGCGGATGCCGGCCTCGTCGAAGCTCTTGATCGTCTCGGGCCGGCCGATGATCGGGCGGCCGATCGGCTGGTCGGGGAACGCGGCCTCGGTGAAGGCGTCGTAGACCACGTCGTCCGGCGTATCCTCGATCCCGGCATGCTCCTGAAGGATCACCCCCTTCTCGCGGGCGAGCTCGCCCGCGTCGAACACGGAATCGGTCAGGATGTCGCCGAGCACGTCGAGCGCGGTGCCGACATCCTCGCCGAGCACCCGCGCCGTGTAGCTCGTGCCTTCGGCCGAGGTCGCGGCGTTGATCTCGCCGCCGAGGTTCTCGATGTCCTCGGCGATGGCGCGGGCCGAGCGCGTGCGCGTGCCCTTGAACGCCATGTGCTCGATGAGGTGGCTCAGGCCGCTCTCGTCCGGACGCTCGTGGCGCGATCCGGCCCCGACCCAGACGCCGAGCGTCGCGGTGGCGACGCCGGGCATCGCCTCCGTCGCGACGGTGACGCCGTTGTCCAAGGTGGTGATGCGCAGGCCCGGCGAGGCGGCGTGTGTGGCGAAGTGCTGGTTCATCGTTGTTGCCCTCGATGCAGACGCCTCAAGGGCGTTCCGGCGCACCGGCGCCGATGCGCATTCGCGCTTGCCGACGGTTTCCCGTCGGAGTGGCCGACCGAATCCTGCCCGTCGTTCATGCGCTCCTCGTGATGCGAGCGCGATCCCGGATCAGGGCCTCGACCTCGGCCTGGTCGTTGCCCACTCGTGTCATGCGCTCCGGCCGGTCCATCAGGTCGGCGAGGTGCGGGGGGAGGGCGGGGCGCAGGCCCCCGGTGGCGCGGCTCACCGCGTCGGGGAACTTCGCGGCATGCGCCGTGGCCAGCGCGACGACCGGCGTCGCCGGGTCCCGCTTCAGCAGGCGGCGGGCGGCGCGTACGCCGATGGCGCTGTGGGGGTCGAGCACCATGCCGGTGGCAGCATGGGTCTGGGCGATCTCGTCCATCACGTCGGGCTCGGACACGGCGGTGGCGTCGAACTCCGCCCGCACCGCAGAGAGCACCGCGTCGTCGAGGGTGAAGCCGCCGGACTGCTTCAGGCCCGCCATCAGCCGGCCGAGGGCGGACGCATCGCGGCCGAGCGCCTCGAACAGAAGCCGCTCGAAGTTCGAGGAGATCTGGATGTCCATCGAGGGCGAGGTGGTCGCGTGGACGCCGCGCAGCTCGTAGGCGCCGTGCTCCAGGGTGCGCGCCAGGATGTCGTTGGCGTTGGTGCCGATCATCAGGCGCTCGATCGGCAGCCCCATGCGCTTGGCGACCCAGCCCGCCAGCACGTCGCCGAAATTGCCCGTCGGCACCGAAAACGACACCCTGCGGTGCGGCGCGCCGAGCGCCACCGCGCTGGTGAAGTAGTACACCGCCTGCGCCGCGACCCGGGCCCAGTTGATCGAGTTCACGCCCGAGAGCTTCACCGCGTCGGCGAAGTCGCCGTGCTGGAACATGGCCTTCACCATGTTCTGGCAGTCGTCGAAGTTGCCGTCGACCGCGAGCGCGTGGACGTTGGGCGCGTCGACCGAGGTCATCTGTCGACGCTGCACCTCCGACACGCGGCCGTGCGGGAACAGGATGAAGACGTCGACCTGGTCGAGCCCGCCGAAGGCTTCGACCGCGGCGCTGCCGGTGTCGCCCGAGGTCGCGCCGACGATGGTGGCGCGGCTGCCGCGGGCGCGGAGCACGTGGTCCATCAGGCGCCCGAGCAGCTGCATCGCCACGTCCTTGAACGCGAGCGTCGGGCCGTGGAAGAGCTCGAGCAGGAACAGGTTGTCGTCGAGCTGGGTCAGCGGGCAGATCGCCGGGTGGCGGAAGGTGGCGTAGGCCTCCTCGATCATCCGATCGAGGTCGGCGTCGGCGATCTCGCCGTCGATCAGGGGGCGCAGCACCAGCTTGGCGGCGTCGGCGTAGCGCTTGCCCGCGAGCCCCGCGATTTCCGGTTTCGTGATCGTCGGCCACGCCTCGGGCACGTAGAGCCCGCCGTCGCGGGCGAGCCCGGCGAGCAGGGCATCGGAAAACGAGAGCGGCGCGGCGGATCCGCGGGTCGAGACGTGCAGCACGGGGGCCTCCGGGGAAGGCGCCCCCTCTACACGATCGGTTCGGGCCTGTCGAAACGGGGTCGGCCACAGATCGCCCTCGGCTTTCGCGGCCGCCTGAGAAGGATCGCGCTCGCGATGGCCGACCGAGCCTGTGGCGACGCCATCGATTCCGCTTTTGCCGTCCGCCGATTCCGTCCATCGTGCGAGCATGACGGATCTCCTTGAAAAGGCGGTGGCCACCGCGCGCGGGCTTTCCCCCGAGATGCAGGACGAGGTCGCGCGGGTGGTGCTGGCCTTCGTCGGCGACGACACGGCCGTTTATCGGTTCACGCCTGAGGAAACTGCGGGACTGGACGAATCCGAGCGGGCCGCCGACCGCCCCGAGTTCGCCACGGATGCCGAGGTGCGCGCCATCTGGGCCAAGCACGGCCTGTGAGGCTGCGTTTCACCCTTCCAGCCGCACGTCAGCTCGACCGCATCCTGACGACGATCGGCGAGCAGCATCCGACCGGCGCGCACAACGTGCAGGAACGTATCCGCGCCGTGATCGATGTGTTGCAGCAACAACCCAAGGCCGGCGCCGCGACGGCTCGCCCAGGGGGGCGGCGGATGGTCGTGCGGCCCTATTCCTATGCCGTCGCCGACCGCATCGGGGACGACGAGATCGTCATCCTCGGCGTCCGCCACACGGCTCGGCGGCCTCTCGCCTGAACCGAGGGAGGATCGCAGACGGCGATTCGCCGTTCGGAAACTCACTGGCACCACTGCGTCATCCCGGAGCCGCGCAGCGGAGCCCTGGATCCAGAACCACAGGTCGAGCAGGACTTTCCACCATCGGCGGTTCTGGATTCCAGGCTCGCCTATGGCGACCCGGAATGACGGTGTCGTGCCTTCTGCAAGCGCCCTGCAGGATCGAGGGCTCTACGCAGGCCGTCGCCGTTCAGGCGTTCGTGCCCTCGGCCTTCATCAGCCGGCAGCCGCTGATGCGCCATTGGCCGTCCGCGCCGCGCTCGAGGCTGTAGACGGCGGTCCAATCGATGCCGTCCTCGTCCTGGATCGCCACGTCCTGCGACAGGGCGCCGTCGCCGAGGTCGAGCAGCTTGCCGAAGACGAAGCTGCGGTGGCGGTAGACCGGGCGGTAGCTGTTGCGGACCATGCCGAGGAACACGTCCGCGGTCGGGAACATGCCCTGGATCGACGGCGCCGCCTGAGCGTAGGCGGTGGTGGCGTCGTCGCGCACCAGCGCTTCGGCCTGGCGCGTGATGGTCGCACGCGCTGCGTCACGCGCGCCGTCGTCGGCCGCGTGCGCCGGCGTCAGTGCGAAGGCGAGAAACAAGGCGAGCCAGCAGCGCATCGGGGACCACTCCGCCATCGAACGCGGCGAGTGTAGCCGGCCTCACCGCCGCCGCAAGTGCGACTCAGGCGGCAGGCGGCTCGAGCTCGTGCAGGCGCTTCCAGGCGAAAACGGAAAAGACACCGAGCAGGCAGGCGGCGATGCCGAACCAAGTGAAGGCGTATTGCAGGTGGTTGTTCGGCAGGTCGACCCGGAGCTGCCCGCCGCGCGGCCAGGTCTTGCTCCCGGGGGTGGCGTCGACCTCGATCAGGTAGG
The DNA here is from genome assembly GCF_008040045.1 of Methylobacterium sp. WL8. Taxonomy (NCBI): domain Bacteria; kingdom Pseudomonadati; phylum Pseudomonadota; class Alphaproteobacteria; order Hyphomicrobiales; family Methylobacteriaceae; genus Methylobacterium; species Methylobacterium sp. WL8. The sequence continues at coordinate 10,135 of NZ_VRVF01000003.1, forward strand.
GCGTGGCGTCCGGGAACCCGCGCGCGGCGGCGATGCCGGGCACGTCGCGGTTGAACCACTCGTTGCGCACGGGGTCCGGCGCCGGCACGAACATCGTCCTCGGCTCGCTTCCGCGCAGCAGGCCGACGATGGTGGTCTCGCCTTCGACCAGCCCGTCGCGACGGTCGGCCTGGTCCTTCAGCTCGGTCGGCACGAAGCCGCGGTTGACCAGCACGATCGCGCCGTCGTCGCGCCGGAACGGCGTGATCACGTAGTAGCCCTGCAGCGCCCGGCCCGGCGTCTCACCGGCCGCGAGCCCGTGCACCAGGGTCTCGCGGTCGTTGAGGAAGCGCCCGGCGACGCGGACGTGCTCGAACTCGTCGCGCGTGGGGTTCCAGTCGGCGGGCGTCGTCACCGGTTCGGCCTGCGAGCGCGAGACGATGCGGGCGATCAGCGCCTCCTTCTCGCCCTTGCGCTCGAGCTGCCACACGCCGAGCCAGAGCAGGATCGCCAGGGCGATCAGCGTCGCGAGCGCCGGGGGGAACAGATCGCGGATCGCGCCGGGGCGCGTGCGCGGGGCGGTCTCGGCCGCGGTCACAGCTCGAAGCGCCCCTGCTCGGCCTTGTTCGCATATTGCAGGGCGAGGAGCATGCCCTTCAGCGGGCGTACCAGAAGGAGGCTCAAGCCTACGGAGAGCGATCCCGCCACGAGGCCGTGGACCCACATCGGCGGCTGGTAGGTGATCTCCATCCAAAGGGCGAGGCCGACCACGAAGATGCCGACGATCGACATCACAAAGAAGGCCGGGCCGTCGCCGGAATCGAACATCCCATAATCGAGGCCGCAGGCTTCGCAGGAGGGGGCGACGGTGAGGAAGCCCTTGAACAGGTGGCCTTCGCCACAGCGGGGGCAGCGGCCCCGCAGGCCGGTCGAGATCGGGGCTTGTGGCGTGTAGGTCCGGGCCAAGCTCAGGTTCCTTGCATGAGGTGAGGCCCCCCGGCGACGAACGATACGTCGGCCTCCACCACGATATGGGGTCTTGGATACGAAAAAGGGCGGCCTGAGCCGCCCTTCCACGCAATCCCGCCCTGCGTCACAGGGGATCGAGGCCCGGTCGCGGTCAGTGGGCCGCGTGGCCGGCGCCCGAACCCCAGACGTAGATGGCGGCAAACAGGAACAGCCACACCACGTCGACGAAGTGCCAATACCAGGCGGCGAACTCGAAGCCGAGGTGCTGCTTGACCGTGAACTGGCCGAGATAGGCGCGGTACAGGCAGATCCCGAGGAAGATCGTGCCGATGAGGACGTGCGCACCGTGGAAGCCCGTCGCCATGAAGAAGGTCGAGGAGTAGATGCTGCCGGCGAAGCCGAAATGCGCGTGGCCGTACTCGTAGGCCTGGCACGCGGTGAACAGCACGCCGAGGATGACGGTGAGCCACAGGCCGTACTTCAGACCCTTGCGATCGTCGTGCAGCAGGGCGTGGTGTGCCCAGGTCACCGTCGTGCCCGAGGTGAGCAGGATCAGCGTGTTGAGCAGCGGCAGGTGCCAGGGGTCGAAGGCCTCGATGCCCTTCGGCGGCCAGACGCCGCCGGTGAAGCCGACGCGAGAAGCCTGGATCGGGTCGGCGGTGTAGAGCGCCGCCTCGAAGTAGGCCCAGAACCAAGCGACGAAGAACATCACCTCGGAGGCGATGAACATTATCATGCCGTAGCGGTGGTGAAGCTGCACCACGCGTGTGTGGTCGCCGTGGTTGGCCTCGTGGACCACGTCCTTCCACCACGAGAACATGGTGTAGAGCACGCCGAGCGTGCCGGCGCCGAAGATGTAGGGGCCCGGGGTGAGCGTGCCGATCTGCAGGCTCTTCATCCAGAACACGGCGCCGAAGGCCATCACGAAGCCGGAGAAGGCGCCGATGAGCGGCCAAGGGCTCGGTGCAAGGATGTGGAAGTCGTGATTCTTGGCGTGCGCCTCGGCCATCTTACCCGTCTCTCCTCGACCCCGTCGGTCCTGCGCCGTCGCCGGCTCGCGGTCCGTGTACTCTAATACGCCGAATTCGGGCCGTTCGACCCGTCCGGTCTGCCCGCACCCTTAGCGGAGGCGGGCGCGTGTTGTCACGCTTCCCGCGTGGGGAAAACCGGGTGCGCCCGGAAATCCGCGCGCAGTCAGAAGTCGCGCTTCGTGCCGGTGGTGCCCGTGGCGGCGACTGACGCCGGAATCGGCTCACCGTTCTTCGACGCGAAGTAGGTGTAGGACAGCGTCATCTCCGAAAGGTGCGCCGTGTTCGAATCCTTGCGCACTTCGGGGTCGATGTAGAACACCACCGGCACGTCCAGGGTCTCGCCCGGCTGCAGCGTCTGCTCCTTGAAGCAGAAGCACTCGATCTTGACGAAGTAGCTGCCCATCAGGCCGGGTTGGACGTTGAAGGTGGCGACGCCGGTGGAGGGCGTCGCGCCGGTGTTCTTCACCTGGAAGAACACCGTCTTGGTCTCGCCGAGTCGCGCCTCGACGCGACGCGATTCCGCCTTGAACCGCCACGGCAGCGAGGCCGACACGTTGGTGTCGAAGTGTACGACCATGCTGTCGTCGGTCGAAACGCCGGCCGTGAGCGCCGGCCCTTGGCGCGGCGTGCCGTCGTAGCCGGTCGCCTTACAGAACGCGTCGTAGAGCGGCACCGACGCGAAGGCGAGGCCGATCATGCCGACAGCCATGCCCGCGCATGCGAAGGCGGTGCGCAGCATCGTCCGGTTCGGGTTCGGCATGCTCATTCTACAGCGGCCGGTTCAGGATTTGCGGTCCGAGCTTGGCGATCGTCAGGACGAAGAACAGCAGCACCATGGCGCCGAGCGCCAGGGCGATCGCGATCGAACGCTTGCGTCGGCGCGCCTCCTCCTCGGGGGTGAGGGGGCGCATCTCGATCTTGGGGAAGCCGTGCGGATCGTATTCCATCAGGCGAAGACCGGGCGGAACAGGCCGAGGCTCTGCTCGGCGAGCAGCGCCGAGAATAGCACGAACAGGTAGAGGATCGAGAAGCCGAACATCCCCATCGCGGCCTTCTTCTCCGCCTCGCCCTCGCGGTTGCGGTAGACCTGCACGCTGAAGGCGAGCATCCCGAGGCCGCCGACCACGGCGACCACCGCGTAGAGCAGGCCGGCAAAGCCGATCCAGACCGGCACGAGGCCGAGCGGCGCGAGCAGCAGCGTGTAGTAGATGATCTGGCGGCGGGTCGAGGTCGGGCCGGCGGTGTTCGGCATCATCGGGATGCCGGCCTTGGCGTACTCACCAGCCTTCACCAGGGCGAGCGCCCAGAAGTGCGGCGGCGTCCAGATGAAGATGATCGCGAACAGGACCAGCGACTCGATGCCGACCGAACCGCTGACGACCGCCTGGCCGATCACCGGGGGGAGGGCGCCGGCCGCACCGCCGATGACGATGTTCTGCGCGGTCGCCCGCTTCAGCCACATCGAGTAGATCACCGCGTAGAACACGATGGTGAAGGCGAGCAGGCCCGCCGAGAGCCAGTTGGCGGCGAGCCCGAGTACCATCACCGAGCCGACCGAGAGCACTAGGCCGAAGGCCAGGGCCTCGTTCGGCTGGATGCGGCCGTCGGGGATCGGGCGCTTGGCGGTGCGCGTCATGATCGCGTCGATGTCGGCGTCCCACCACATGTTGAGGCAGCCCGACGCGCCCGCGCCGATCGCGATCATCAGCAGCGAGATCACGGCCACGGCCGGCGGGACGTGGCCGTGCGACACGACCATGCCGACCAGCGCGGTGAAGATCACCAGCACCATCACCCGCGGCTTCAGGAGAGCGAAATAGTCCGGCACGTCGCCGCCGACGACGGGGACCGGCGGCACTCCGACGGGCATGCTGTTCGACAGGGTGGTCATGGACACCGCAACCATTCTGCTTTTCGCACTCAAGCCCGCGCGGCGGGAGCGCTCGTTCCGCCGCGGGTAGACGCGAACCGGAACAGGTCCAAACGTCCGGGCAAGGCTCACCCGGAAAAGGGGGGATCCCGCCGAGCTTCGCTCAGACGGGACCGTCGCACCGCCCTTGCCGGGACCCTTCGCGGGAAAGGTCCGGGGAAGGGCGGGGGCTGCAAGCGCAGCCCCCGCGATGGTCGTCGATTCCGCTTACGCGAAACCCACTTCGTTTCCAGTTGGTCGCGTTTTCTTCACGTGAGCCGGATTCCACCTCACTCGAAAACGCTTCCGATCAGTGGTGGCCCGGCTCGTCGACGATGCGGGGCAGCGTCTCGAACTGGTGGAAGGGCGGCGGCGAGGACAGCGTCCACTCCAACGTGGTCGCACCGGGACCCCAGGGGTTGTCCGCAGCCCGCTCCTTCGAGCGGAAGGCGAGGATCACGCCGATGACGAACACCATCATGCCGAGGCCGAAGATGTGGCCGCCGTAGGTCGAGACCTTGTGCCAGCCGGCGAAGGCCTCCGGGTAGTCGGCGTAACGACGCGGCATGCCGGCGAGACCGAGGAAGTGCATCGGGAAGAACAGGACGTTCGCGCCGATGAAGGCCAGCCAGAAGTGCAGCTTTCCGGCCCACTCGGGGATGATGTGGCCGGTCATCTTCGGGAACCAGTAGTAGATACCCGCGAAGATGATGAACACGGCGCCGAGCGAGAGCACGTAGTGGAAGTGCGCGACGACGTAGTAGGTGTCGTGCAGGTACTTGTCGACAGCCGAGTTCGCGAGCACGACGCCGGTGACGCCGCCGACCGTGAACAGGAAGATGAAGCCCACCGCCCAGTGCATCGCCGCGGTGAAGCGGATCGAGCCGCCCCACATCGTCGCGATCCAGGAGAAGATCTTCACGCCGGTGGGCACCGCGATGACCATGGTGGCGAAGACGAAGTACGATTGCGTCTGCAGCGACAGGCCCACCGTATACATGTGGTGCGCCCACACGACGAAGCCGACGACGCCGATCGCGACCATCGCGTAAGCCATCGCGAGGTAGCCGAAGACGGGCTTGCGCGAGAACGTGGCGATGATGTGCGAGACGATGCCGAAGGCCGGCAGGATCATGATGTACACTTCGGGGTGACCGAAGAACCAGAACAGGTGCTGGTACAGGATCGGATCGCCGCCGCCGGCCGGGTCGAAGAAGGTGGTGCCGAAGTTGCGGTCGGTGAGCAGCATGGTGATCGCGCCGGCGAGGACCGGGAGCGACAGCAGCAGCAGGAAGGCGGTGACGAGCTCGGCCCAGGCGAAGAGCGGCATCTTGTGCAGCGTCATGCCGGGGGCGCGCATGTTCAGGATCGTGGTGATGAAGTTGATCGCCCCGAGGATCGAGCCGGCGCCGGACAGGTGCAGCGCGAAGATCGCGAAATCGACGGCCGGGCCGGGGTGGCCCGCGGTCGAGAGCGGCGGGTACACGGTCCAGCCGGTGCCGGCGCCGGACGCGCCGGGCGCGCCCTCGACGAACAGCGAGCAGATCAGGCTGCAGAAGCCCGCCACCGTCAGCCAGAACGAGACGTTGTTCATGCGCGGGAAGGCCATGTCCGGCGCGCCGATCATCAGCGGGACGAACCAGTTGCCGAACCCGCCGATCAGGGCCGGCATCACCATGAAGAACACCATGATGAGGCCGTGGCCGGTCACGAACACGTTGTAGGTCTGCGGATTGGAAAAGTACTGGAGACCGGGCGCCTCCATCTCCATCCGGATGCCGAAGGATAGGAACGCGCCGATCATGCCCGCGCAGAACGCGAACAGCAGGTAGAGCGTGCCGATATCCTTGTGGTTCGTGGAGAGGAACCAGCGGGCGAAGAAGGAAGGTTTGTGGTCGTGGGCCTCGTGGGCCCCTGCATGCGCTGCGGCGGTTGCCATCTGAGCTGAGCCTTGTGCGTGTCTCTCGAGATCTCGGTGGGTCGGGCCGGCGCGGTGCTGGCCCGAGGCGCGCCCTCTATCGGGCGTCGGCGAACTTGGACCCGTCGTCGATGCGGGCGTACTTGGTCTTCGCCTCGCCGAGCCAGGCCGCGTAGGCCTCGTCGTTCACGACGCGCACGACGATCGGCATGTAGGCGTGGCGCTGGCCGCAGAGCTCGGAGCACTGGCCGTGATACGTGCCCTCGCGGTCGGCCTTGAACCAGAACTGGTTGAGGCGGCCCGGCACGGCGTCGATCTTGAAGCCGAAGGACGGCATCGCCCACGAGTGCATCACGTCGGCGGCGGTGACCTGGATCTTCACGATCTTGTTCACCGGCACGACCATCTCGTTGTCGGCCTGGAGCAGGCGCGGCTGCTTGTCCTCGTCGATGTTGGCATCGAACGAGAAGCCGCCGCCCTGGTCTGCGGGGTACTCGTAGGACCAGTACCAGGCGTGGCCGGTCACCTTGATCATCACGTCGGACTTCGGATCCGAGAGCTGAACGCGCAACAGGCGGAACGAGGGGATTGCGACGGCGACGAGGATCAGCACCGGGACGATCGTCCAGGCCACCTCGATCAGGGTGTTGTGGGTGGTCTTCGAGGGCGTCGGGTTCCGCTTCTCGCTGAAGCGGTAGATGCACCACAGGATCAGTCCGAGCACGAACACGCAGATCGCGAGCGAGAGCCAGTGCACCCACGACTCGAACTGGAGGATGTCGCGCGCGTTCTCGGTGACCGGAACCTGGCGGGTCATCTGCCAGGGCTCGGGCTGGCCGATGCCGGCGGCCAGGGCCTGCGACGACGTCAGGAGCAACGCGCCGAACGCGGCGAGCCCCCTCTTGGAGCGGTGTTTCGTCTGCGCCGTCCGCATGTGCCTCTCGTGGCTCCCCTTGGTCACGTTACGCTCCGTCGACCGCCCGCGTCTTGCTTGTACGAGGCCCGCGGTGTCGTCCGGCGGAGTTGGACGCCCTGTCGGCGCGATGCCCGGGTATCCGATCGCGGTGTCAGACCACAAGGTCGTGCAAGGTGCAACCGCACAAGCGTCGCATCGCACGCTTTCCGGATGCGCCGCAGCACCACCGAAAGCATCGCCGCAGGGGCCGGAAGCATTCATGAAGCGGGGGCAGCATCGCCGCAGGCGCGGTCCGGGTCGCCGCCTGCTATGAGGCGGATGCGGAGGCGATCGGCGGGACCAGCGGAATGGCGGACGGAATGCGGACCGGGCGGAGCAGACCGGAGACGGCGGTGCGGGTGGCGACGCGCGTCGTCGCCTACGCCGCGCCGGAGCCGCGCGAGGGCGAGCGTGCGCTCGCCGTCGAGATGCCGGTCAACCTCGTCTACGGAAGCGTGCCCTACGCGGTGATGATGGCGACGCCCGCCGATCTCGAGGATTTCGCCTACGGCTTCAGCCTCACCGAGGGCATCGTCGCCTCGGCCGACGAGATCCGCGGCGCCGCGGTCGAGCGGGGCGAGGGCGGGCTACGGTTGCTGGTGGACCTCGCGCCGGGCCGGCTGCGCGAGCACCTCGCCCGCAAGCGCGCGATCAGCGGGCGCACCGGCTGCGGCGTCTGCGGGATCGAGGACCTCGCCGCCCTGCCGCGGGCGGAGACGCGCGACGCGTCCACCGCCGTGAGCGTCCGGCCGGAGGCGATCGCGCGCGCTCTGTCCGACCTCGGTGACGCCCAGGCGCTCGGGCGCGAGACGCGCGCGGTGCATGCGGCGGCCTGGGCAGGTCTCGACGGCAGCCTCGTGGCTGTGCGGGAAGATGTCGGCCGGCACAACGCCCTCGACAAGCTGATCGGCGCGCTGATCCGCGCAGGCACCGACCCGGCCGAAGGTTTCCTGGTGATCACCAGCCGCTGCTCGTTCGAGATGGTCGAGAAGGCGGCGCATTTCGGCGCGTCGGTCCTGGTCGCGATCTCGGCGCCGACCTCGCTCGCCATCGACCGGGCCCGCCTCCACCGCATGACGCTCTGCGCCATCGCCCGCGCCGATTCGTTCACGGTCTTCTGCGGGGACGAGCGCCTGGGCGCCTGGGTAGCTTGAGGCTTCAGGTTACGGGGTCTGCGCATCCTTGTCGGGCGCACCCGGCACCAGGGTCGCGCCGCCGATGACGCGGACGTTGCGCTTGGTCTCGGGCGGGTTCTGCCAAGTCTGCTCGGCCGCCTTCGCAGCGGGGGGCTTTGCTTCCGCCGCCTTGGTCTCGGAAGCCTTGGTCTCGGAAGCCTTGGTCTCTGGGGATTTCGCCACCGTGCCGTCCGCGGGCGGCTGAACCGCTGCGGGCGTCGCGATGACGGCAGGCGCGGCCGCCTTCGGCGGCTCCGCCGTCGCGACGGGCGCTTCCGGCTTCGGCTCGGGTTTGGCGGCCTCCACCGGGCGCAGCTTCGGCACCTCGGGAACGGTGCGCGCCTGCGCTCTGCCTTCCGGGTTCTTGCCGTCGAGCGTCTTCCCGTCGAGCGTCCTACCGTCCGGCCCCCGGGTCGGGTTGCCGGTGCGTGCGAGCCGGCGCGGCGCCTCGACCGGCCCGCGGCGATCCGGGTTGATCCCGTGCGGGTTCGGCTCTGCAGGCGTGCGGCCGTAGGCGTCTGGTCCGCCCTCGGGCCGTACGAAGCCTGCGTCCGGCACAGGTCGGCGCGGGGGCACGCCGCGGCTCTCCGGCATCGGGATGTCGCCTGGCGGAAGAAGTCGCTCGGCCTGCCGCATCGGGCTCCGCGGCATCGCGTCCTCCTCGGTCCAGCCGTAGCCGGGGGCCGGGCGAGCGATCACCACCGGGCCGTCGTCGAGGCGCTGGCGGCCGAGGATCGCACCGTCTCGCGCGTCGACGAACAGGCGCACGCGGGCGCCGTTCGGGTTGAACGCCTCGACGACGTAGGCGCGGCCGTCGAAGCGCGGCCGGCTGATGCCGCTGAAGCCGCGCTCGCCCAGGCGCCAGGCTACCGCGCGGGGCGGCATGATCGCGTCGTCGAAGGCGTATTGCGCCTGCGCCGCGCCGGTGGCGCCGATCAGCAGGGCGCAGGCCGAGAGGCTCACGCGAAGACGACGATGGAATGGGTTCACGGCTGACATCCGGGTCACGCTCTCACAAATCGCCCGACCTCCTGCGGCGCTCGCCCCGCGCCGGGGAGTTTCGTCGAGGCCCGCCGACGATCCGGAGCGGGCCCCGCGCCGAAGGACCGCGTCCCGCGTGTCCTTCGGCCATTCCGGCAGGGTCGTTGCCCCGCATGCCGCTTGTGCTCGGCGTACGCCATTGACCGGACGATTCGGGCGCAATTGCGGGAGAATGCGGGCGCCAAGCGGCCGATTCCCGATGCAGTTCGACGGCGTTCGGTCGCTCCTGGCGCTGGGATCGAGCAGGGAAGGCGTGGGATGCGGCATCAAAACGCCGCTTTTGCCGGTGTGTGGGCCTTGCTGGAATATTTGAAATCTGCCAGTTTGCAGCGTTAGGACAGTATGACTGTCCCATTTCCGGTGGGCGCGCGCGATGGACGCCGCGCAGCGGGACCTAAGGGTCCGGGGTAGAGGGTTTCGGCACGTGATCATCGTGACGTCGAAACGAGATCTCAAGCCGGTCGCCGTCGAGGCGATCCGGGCCCACGCCGGCTGACATCGGGCCGGTGCGAGCCCGCGGGTTGCGGGCGCTTCCTCCACCGAGGACCCTCCCGAGACCCGACGAGACAAGATGACTGGCCCGGCCTCGCTTGAGTGTCGGGCATGAAACGTGCTCGCGTCGGCGGGCATGGACGTTCGGACGGGTCTGGTCGAACTTTTCGAACTTTCGGGGATGGTGGGCATGGCGGCTTTCGGGAATGCGGACATGACCGTGAGCGGAAACCTCGACGCGGACACCGCGCCGGCTTCGCGCGACGGCGTCGCGCCGCTCGTGGTGCGCGATCCGGCGATGCCGGTCGCCCAGGGTGCCTACGATCCGCGCAACGAGAAGGACGGCTGCGGCGTCGGCTTCGTCGCCGACATGCACGACCGGCGCACCCATGCCATCGTCGAGCAGGGCCTGAAGATCCTGGAGAACCTCGACCATCGCGGCGCGGTCGGCGCCGACCCGAAGATGGGCGACGGTTGCGGCATCCTCACGCAGATCCCGCACGCCTTCTTCGCCGAGGAGTGCTCGCGGCTCGGCTTCGAGCTGCCGCCGGCCGGCGACTACGCCATCGCGCAGCTGTTCATGCCGAAGGCCGAGGAGTCGCGCGCGATCATCGAATCCATCGTCGAGCAGTCGCTCGCCGCCGAGGGGCTTCCCCTGCTCGGCTGGCGCGACGTGCCGGTCGATCCCGAGGACCTCGGCGTCGCCGTGAAGGCGACCGAGCCGCATCACCGCCAGCTCTTCATCGGCCGCCCGGCCTCCGCGGCCGACGGCGACGCGTTCGAGCGGCGGATCTACGTCGCCCGTAAGGTGATTTCCGGCCGCGTCTACGGCCTGAAGGACCCACGGGTGATGGAGTTCTATCCCGTCTCCGTGTCGAGCCGGACCATCGTCTACAAGGGCATGGTGCTGGTGAACCAGCTCGGGAACTACTTCCTCGACCTGAAGGACGAGCGCTTCGTCTCGGCGATCGCCCTCGTGCACCAGCGCTTCGCCACCAACACCTTCCCGACTTGGCGCCTGTCGCACCCCTACCGGATGGTCGCGCACAACGGCGAGATCAACACGCTGCGCGGCAACGTGAACTGGATGGCCTCCCGCCAGGCGAGCGTCGATTCGGACCTGTTCGGCAACGACATCTCGAAGCTGTGGCCGATCTCCTACGAGGGCCAGTCCGACACCGCGTGCTTCGACAACGCGCTCGAGTTCCTCGTCATGGGCGGCTACCCGCTCGCCCACGCGATGATGATGCTCATCCCCGAGGCCTGGGCCGGCAACCCGCTGATGAGCGAGGAGCGGCGGGCCTTCTACGAGTACCACGCCGCGCTGATGGAGCCGTGGGACGGCCCGGCGGCGGTCGCCTTCACCGACGGCCGCCAGATCGGCGCGACCCTCGACCGCAACGGACTGCGCCCCGCCCGCTACATCGTCACCGACGACGGCCTCGTCGTGCTCGCCTCAGAAATGGGCGTGCTGCCGATCCCGGATGAGAAGATCGTCCAGTCCTGGCGCCTGCAGCCGGGCCGGATGCTTCTGATCGACCTGGAGAAGGGCCGCATCGTCGACGACGAGGAGATCAAGGGCGAGCTCGCGGCCGCGCACCCCTACGCCGACTGGGTGAAGAACACCCAGATCGTGCTGGAGGATCTCAAGCCCGTCACCGCTCGCGAGAGCCGCACCGACGTGTCGCTGCTCGATCGCCAGCAGGCGTTCGGCTACAGCCAGGAAGACCTCAAGCTGCTCATGGCGCCGATGGCCGTGACCGGCCAGGAGGCGGTCGGCTCCATGGGCACCGACACGCCGCTCTCGGCTTTGTCCGACAAGTCGAAGTCGCTCTACACCTACTTCAAGCAGAACTTCGCGCAGGTCACCAACCCGCCGATCGACCCGATCCGCGAGGAGGCCGTGATGAGCCTCGTCTCGTTCATCGGCCCGCGCCCGAACCTGCTCGACATGGAAGGCGCCTCCCGCCGCAAGCGCCTGGAAGTCCGCCAACCGATCCTGACCAACACGGACCTCGAGAAGATCCGCTCGATCGGCCATTTCGAGGACCGCTTCGACACAAAGACCCTCGACATCACCTATCCGGCCGAGACCGGCGCGGCGGCGATGAACGGCGCGCTCGACCGGCTCTGCGACCGCGCGGAAGTCGCGGTGCGCGGCGGCTACAACATCATCGTCCTGTCCGACCGCGCGGTCGGCCCCGATCGTATCCCGATCCCGGCGCTGCTCGCGACGGCGGCCGTGCACAACTACCTGATCCGCAAGGGGCTTCGCACCTCGGTCGGCCTCGTGGTCGAATCGGGCGAGCCGCGCGAGATCCATCACTTCGCCTGCCTGGCCGGCTACGGCGCCGAGGCGATCAACCCGTATCTCGCCTTCGAGACGCTGGTGGCGATGAAGCACGAGTTCCCGCCGGACCTCTTGGATGAGGAGATCATCTACCGCTACATTAAGTCGATCGATAAGGGCCTGCTGAAGGTCATGTCGAAGATGGGCATCTCGACCTACCAGTCCTATTGCGGCGCGCAGATCTTCGACGCGATCGGGCTGAACTCGGCCTTCGTCGCGCGCGACTTCTTCGGCACGGCGACGATGGTCGAGGGCGTCGGCATGGCCGAGATCGCCGAGGAGACCGTGCGCCGCCACGCCGACGCGTTCGGCGACGCGCCGATCTATCGCAACGCCCTCGACGTCGGCGGCGAGTACGCCTACCGGCTGCGCGGCGAGGCCCACACCTGGACCCCCGACACGGTCGCGACGCTGCAGCATGCGGTGCGTCTCGGCGTGCCCGAGCGCTACCGCGAATACGCCCGGCTGGTGAACGACCAGGAGCAGCAGCTCAAGACCCTGCGCGGCCTGTTCCGGATCAAGCTCGCCCCCGAGATCGGGCGCGAGCCGGTGGCGCTGGAGAGCGTCGAGCCGGCCTCCGAGATCGTCAAGCGCTTCGCCACCGGCGCGATGTCCTACGGCTCGATCTCGAAGGAGGCGCACGAGACGCTGGCCATCGCCCTGAACTCCTTCGGCGGACGCTCGAACTCGGGCGAGGGCGGCGAGGAGGTCGAGCGCTTCAAGCCGCTGCCGGACGGGCGCTCGCGCCGCTCGGCGATCAAGCAGGTCGCGTCGGGGCGCTTCGGCGTCACCACCGAGTACCTCGTCAACGCCGACATGATGCAGATCAAGGTCGCTCAGGGCGCCAAGCCCGGCGAGGGCGGCCAGCTGCCCGGCCACAAGGTCGACGCCAAGATCGCGAAGGTCCGCTACGCCACCCCGGGCGTCGGCCTGATCTCGCCGCCGCCGCACCACGACATCTACTCGATCGAGGATCTGGCGCAGCTGATCTACGACCTGAAGAACGTGAACCCGGCGGCCGACGTGTCGGTGAAGCTCGTCTCCGAGGTCGGCGTCGGCACGGTCGCCACCGGCGTCGCCAAGGCGCGGGCCGACCACATCACCATCTCGGGCTTCGACGGCGGCACCGGCGCGGCGCCGCTGACCTCGCTGAAGCACGCCGGCGGTCCGTGGGAAACGGGGCTGGCCGAGACGCAGCAGACGCTGGTGATGAACCACCTGCGCGGCCGCGTCGCGCTGCAGGCCGACGGCGGCATCCGCACCGGCCGCGACGTGCTGATCGCGGCGCTCCTCGGCGCCGACCAGTTCGGCTTCTCCACCGCGCCGCTGATCGCGGCCGGCTGCATCATGATGCGCAAGTGCCACCTCAACACCTGCCCGGTCGGCGTCGCGACGCAGGACCCGGTTCTGCGCAAGCGCTTCAAAGGCACGCCCGAGCACGTGGTGAACTACTTCTTCTACGTCGCCGAGGAGCTGCGCGAGCTGATGGCGGCGATGGGCTTCACCAAGCTCGAAGACCTCGTCGGCCGCTCGGACTTCCTCGACAAGGTCGAGGCGATCCAGCACTGGAAGGCGCGTGGACTCGACTTCTCGAAGTTGTTCCACCGGCCCGACGTCGGGCCGGACGTGGCGATCCGCTGGGTCGAGACGCAGAAGCACCCGATCGACGACGTCCTCGACCGGCGCCTGATCGCCGGCGCGCAGAACGCGATCGACACCGGCGAGCCGGTGGTCCTCCACGACGTGATCCGCAACTCCGACCGGACGGCGGGCGCGATGCTGTCGGGCGCCGTCGCCAAGGCGCACGGCCACGAAGGCCTGCCCGACGACACCATCGTGGTGAAGCTCGCCGGCACCGCCGGACAGAGCTTCGGCGCCTGGGTCGCGGCCGGCGTGACGATCGAGCTCACCGGCCACGGCAACGACTACGTCGGCAAGGGCCTGTCGGGCGGCAAGCTGATCATCCGGCCGAGCGATTCGCTCAAGGCGCCCGCCGACAGGACGATCATGGTCGGCAACACCGTGCTCTACGGCGCCATCGCCGGCGAGTGCTACATCCGCGGCTCGGCCGGCGAGCGCTTCGCCGTGCGCAACTCCGGCGCGATCACCGTGGTCGAGGGCATGGGCGACCATGGCTGCGAGTACATGACCGGCGGCGTCGTCGTGTCGATCGGCGAGACCGGGCGCAACTTCGCGGCCGGCATGTCCGGCGGCATCGCCTACGTGCTCGACGAGGACGGATCGTTCTCGGCCCGCTGCAACCTCTCGATGGTCGACCTCGAACCCGTCGAGGAGGAAGACGACCTGATGCGCCGCTTCCACCAGGACGGCGACCTCGAGACCAAGGGCCGCGTCGACATCCTCGCAGACATGTCGGGGCATGACGAGGAGCGCCTGTCGCAGCTCATCACCAACCACCTGAAGTACACGGGCAGCCCGCGCGCCAAGGCGATCCTCGAGGATTGGGCGGGCTACCGCACCAAGTTCGTCAAGGTGATGCCGGTGGAGTACCGCCGGGCGCTCCGCGAGATGGAGATGGCGCGGATGCCGGTGGCGGCGGAGTAAGGACCGTCGCTCTCTCGGTGAGAGACGCCCCTGCGCGTCGTCTACGATGACGAGCAGCGCGCGCACGCGTTGCGTGAGCGCGGGTTGGATTTCGCTCGATGTGGGCAAGTCTTCAACGGGACCGAAGCGACGCGTGAGGACGTGCGGTTCGGTTATAGGGAGACACGGTGGATAACAGTCGGTCTCCTCGACGGCCGAATGGTCATCGTGGTCTGGACGGAACGGGACGGCGATCGACGGATCATCAGCTTGAGGAAGGCCAATGAACGAGAGCAGGCGCAATTCGGCGGCCGCACCCGATCAACCGATGTTTCCCGATGAGATCGGCTGGGATCCCGACGACGCACCGGAGCTGGATGCTGCTTGGTTCGAACAAGCGGATATTCGGGTCGGCGGTCGCTTGGTCGAACGTGGTCATCGCCCTGGTGAGACGGAGCGACTTGTCCTCCCGACGAACCTCGTCGAACGGTTCCGGAGCGGTGGTCCGGACTGGCAGATCCGCATCGAGACCGCGCTGAAGGAATGGCTGAACGAACACCCCGGCCGGCTTTGAAGTCGGTCGGCCATGAAGGAAGACGCCGCCGACGATGGACAGCGCGAGGGGAGGCGCATGACGGATACGTTCTCGACGACGCCGCCCGCCGCCATGCGGATCTACGGCGACCTCACCTCGGGCAACTGCCTGAAGATCAAGATCGTCGCCGATGTTCTCGGCCTCGCCTACGAATGGGTCCAGGTCGATGCGCTAAAGGGCGAGACGCGGACGCCTGCGTATCTCGCCCTGTTCCCGGCCGGGCAGATCCCGGGGGTGGTGTTCGACGACGGGCGGCGCCTCGCCCAGTCGAACGCCATCATGCGGTATCTCGCCCGCGAGAGCGCGCTGCTTCCGGGCGACCCGTTCGCGGCGGCGACCGTCGACCAGTGGCTGTTCTGGGAGCAGTACAGCCACGAGCCGACCATCGCGGTCTGCCGCGTTGAGATGACGTTTCGCGGCGTGCCGCGCGAGGGGCGCGATCCGGGCCGGGTCGCGCGCGGCGAGGCGGCGCTCGACCTGATGGAGCGGCACCTCGCGGAAAGCGAATGGTTCGTCGGCGACGACGTGACCATCGCCGACGTCGCCCTGTTCGCCTACACCCAGTGGGCCGACGAGGGTGGATTCGACTTGGCGGGGAGGCCCGCGATCCGGGGTTGGCTCGACCGATGCAGGGTCGCGTTCCGGCTCGAACCCGACGCTATCGCCGCTGCCGCCGGTCGCTGACCGGAAAGCTGCGACACCGATTTTTCGCTACCGACGCTGAGTACACCGATGGGCAAGATCACCGGCTTCCTCGAATTCGACCGGCAGGACCAGAAGTACCAGCTCGCGGCCGACCGCGTGCGGCACTTCCGCGAGTTCACCCTGCCGCTCGACGAGCACGACCTGAAGAAGCAGGCGGCGCGCTGCATGGATTGCGGCATCCCGTTCTGCCATGGGCCGACCGGCTGCCCGGTGCACAACCAGATTCCCGATTGGAACGACCTCGTCTTCCAGTCGGATTGGGAGGAGGCGGCGCGCAACCTCCACTCCACCAACAACTTCCCGGAGTTCACCGGCCGCATCTGCCCGGCGCCGTGCGAGGAGGCGTGCACGCTGAACCTCGAGAACCAGCCGGTGGCGATCAAGACGATCGAGCAGGCCATCGCCGACCGGGCCTGGAACATGGGCTGGGTGAAGCCGGAGCCGTCGTCGATCCGCACCGGCAAGAAGGTGGCGGTGATCGGTTCGGGTCCGGCCGGCCTCGCGGCGGCGCAGCAGCTCGCCCGCGTCGGGCACGCGGTCCACGTCTACGAGCGCGAGCCGAAGGCCGGCGGTCTGCTCCGCTACGGCATCCCCGACTTCAAGATGGAGAAGCGCCACATCGATCGGCGCGTGAAGCAGATGGAAGCCGAAGGCGTGGTCTTCCACTACAACCAGAACGTCGGCGTGACGAAGCCGGTCGAGGAGCTGACCGCCGAGTACGATGCTGTGCTGTTCTCCGGCGGCGCCGAGGACCCGCGCAACCCGCAGCTGCCGGGGCAGGAGCTCGAGGGCGTGCACTACGCGATGCCCTACCTGATCCAGTCGAACCGGCGGGTCGGCGCCGAGCCGATGCGCGGCAACGGCGAGGCGCCGATCCTGGCGTCGGGCAAGAACGTGGTGGTGATCGGCGGCGGTGACACCGCGTCCGACTGCGTCGGCACCGCGTTCCGTCAGGGCGCCCTGTCGGTGACGCAGCTCGACATCCGCCCGCGGCCGCCCGAGCGCGAGGACAAGCTCTCGGTCTGGCCGTACTGGCCGACCAAGATGCGGACCTCGTCGAGCCAGGCCGAGGGCGCCGAGCGCGAGTTCCAGGCGGCCACCCTCCGGCTCGAAGGCAACAAGAAGGGGCGTCTCACCGGGGTCGTCTGCGCCCGCGTCGACGCCAAGCGCCAGCCCATCGAGGGCTCGGAATTCGTCCTGCCGGCCGACCTCGTGTTCATGGCGATCGGATTCGCCGGCTCGATCCAGAAGGGGCTTCTGGAGCAGTCCGGCATCACGGTCGACAAGCGCGGCAACGTCACGGCGAACGAGGAGGATTACCGCACCTCCGATCCGAAGATCTGGGCGGCCGGCGACATGCGCCGCGGCCAGTCCCTGGTCGTGTGGGCGATCCGCGAGGGCCGGCAGGCCGCCCGCTCGATCGACGAGACGCTGATGGGCGCCTCGATCCTGCCGCGCTGAGTCTCTGCCGGGCGTTCAGCCCGGGGGCCAGCGGAAGTCGTCGGCTCGTCCGGGCTGCGGCAGCGGCGCCGCGCCGCGTTGGAGCGCGCGTTCGACGGTGCCGGTTGCGTCGCCGTCGCGCGGCCGGCCGCTGACGAGGACGCCGCCCGGCGAGAGCTCGACCCGGCCGAGCGGCACGACCGGACCCGCCGCGGGCTTCACCGGCAGCGCCGGCACCCCCGGGGGCTCGGGCAGGCTCGGCAGCATCGCCGTGATCTGCCGGTCGATCGCGGTGACGTCGTCGAGCTTCGTCGGCGCCGCATCCAGCGGCGTCGCAGGCAGGGCCGAGACGGCCGCCGCCGGCTGCTCCGGGGCGGCCGGCGTCGTCGCGCCCATCAGGCGCTTCAACTCCACGTCGGCGAAATGCGCGAGCTTGCGGGCGCCGGCATGGGTGAAGTGCACGCCGTCGGCGGTGCGCAGCTTGGCGGTCTGCCCGTCGAGGTCCGGCCCGGTGGCGGTGTAGTGGTTGCGGTCGTCGGAGAATCCCGGCCCGACGTCGACGTAGGTGCCGCCGCCCTTGGTGACCGCGTCCCGGATGATGTCGTTGATGCTGCCGAGGTCGCGGGTCAGGCTCTCGCTGCGCATCGGCGGGGTGCCGACCCAGACCAGCGGGATCTTCCGGTCGGCGAACACGTTGACCAAGGCCTCGACGCGGGCGCGGTAGAGCTCGCGCCAGCGATCGGTGAGCGGGTCGAGGGTCTGGTCGCCGTCGCGTATCGGCTGGCGATCGTTGGCGCCGAGCATGACCACGGCGTAGCCGACCTTCGGGTTCGCCTTGAGGTAGTCGTCTGCGGCCTTCGGCCAGTCGATGACGTCCCGGCGCACGAGGCCGCTGTCGCCTTTGGCCCTGTCGATCACCGCGATGTCGGCGCTGTCCGCGAAGACGTCGTCGAGTCCGCGGCTCAGGTGGTCGGCCAGCGAATCGCCGAACACCGCGATCTGCACCTTCGCCTCGGTCTTCTTCAACGCCGGCGTCGGGGCCGCGATCGTGGGCGCCGGCCGGGTCTGCGGTCGCCGGATCTGGCGCGGTGCAGCGTCGGCACCGACCGGCGGGCGCGGACGTGGCGGACGGTAGGTCGGGGCGACCTGGCGCGGCTCGGGCGCGCTCGGCCTGTCCTCCCAGGGCCAGTAGAACTGCCTTCGTTCGGGCTCCGGCGCCGTGGCACGGCGCGGGGCCCGAGCATAGCCGTCGTCCTCGCGGTAATAGGCGTCGCGGCCGCGACGGCGCGGCTGGTCGTAGTTGTCGCCCCACTGCGCCTCGGCCGGCGACGGCGGCAGGAGGACGAGCGGTAGAGCGAGGCCGAACCCGAGCGCCAGGACGATGCGGGGCCCCTTGGCGGTTGTCACAACTCGGTTCGTCGCATCGCGTCTCATCCGCCCTCCGTTCATGCGCCCTCCGGTGCCGCGGACTTCGACCCGCGGTTGAGCATAGCCGAGCCCTTACTGCGCGTCTAAGGCCTGCCCGATAGACGGTCACGGAGCGCCGGCGTCGCGTAGCCGTCGGCGGTCAGGCCCTCGCGGACCTGATAGCGGCGGATCGCCTCGCGCAGCTTCGGGCCCGCCCGTCCGTCGGCCTCGCCGGCATAGAGTCCCTCGCGCGAAAGGCCCGTCTGCAGCGTCTGCAGCCCGGCCTTATCGAGGCGGGAGGCAGCGCTCGGCCAGGGGGCGGCGAGCGGCGGCCCTCCGGCCAGCCGGTCGGCGAGGTGCCCGATGGCGAGGGCATACGAGTCCGAGGTGTTGTAGCCGCGGATCACCTCGAAGTTGTCGGTGATCAGGAAGGCGGGACCGCCGGCGCCGCCGGGCAGGAAGACGGACGCGGCCCCCTTGTCCGGCAGGTCGCCGCCGTCGATGCGGCGCACGCCGCGGCGGGCGAAGTCGGAGAGGTCGGCCGCGTAGCGGGTCAGGTCGAACCGGTCGGGGAGGCGGACCGCGTAACCCCAAGAGATGGCGGAGTTCCACCCGAGATCCTTGAGGTAGGCGGCGATGGAGGCGAGCGCGTCGGCGTCGCTCGTCCAGATGTCGCGCCGGCCGTCGCCGTCGAAGTCGACGGCGTGCGCCAGGAAGGTCGAGGGCAGGAACTGTACCTGCCCCATGGCGCCGGCCCAGCTGCCGAGCATCCGCTCCGGCGCGACGTCGCCGCGCTGCAGGATCGCGAGGGCGGCCAGCAGCTCGTCGCGGAACAGCGTGCCGCGGTGCCGCGCGGCGGCGAGGGTCGCCAGGGCGCGGACCGTTGGTACCGTGCCGCCGCTCGCGCCAAAATCCGACTCGACGCCCCAAATCGCCAGCAGCACCGAGGCCGGGACGCCGTAGCGCGCCTCGATCGCCGGCAGGGCCTGACCGAGCGCTGCGGCACGCGCCCGGCCGCGGGCGATCCGCCCGGGCGAGACCGCGCCGACGAGGTATTCCCAGACCGGCCGCCCGAACTCGCTCTGACCCTTGATCCGCGCGAGGACAGTTGGATCGGGCGTCACGCCCCGAAACGCCGCATCGAAGGTCGCGGGCGTGATGCCCTTCGCCAGGGCGTCGACGCGCAGGGCGGCGACGAAGGCCGGAAACGCATCCGATTGGCCGGCCTTCCCGACAGGGGCGGCCTGTGCCGCGAACGCCCCGGAGGCGATGCAGAGGCCGAGCGCGAGAAGCGCGGCGGGGAACGGGTGGATTGCCATCAGATCCGGTTGCGTTTGGACAAGGCGTCTTCCCAATCGAGCGCCTGCCGGACGATCCCGTCGAGGTCGTCGTATTTCGGGCGCCAGCCGAGGCGGTCGCGGATCCGCGACGCCTCGGCGACGATCCGTGCCGGGTCGCCCGGGCGGCGGGTCGAGACGCGAACCGGGAAGTCCCGCCCCGACACGCGCTTCACCGTGTCGATCACCTCCAGCACCGAGTAGCCGGTGCCGTAGCCGCAGTTCAGCGTCAGGCTCTCGCCGCCGGCGCGCAGGTGGTCGAGGGCGACCCGGTGCGCCTCGGCGAGGTCCGAGACCTGGATGTAGTCGCGCAGGCACGAGCCGTCCGGGGTCGGGTAGTCGGTCCCGAACACCTCGAGGTGCGGGCGCTGGCCGAGCGCGGCCTGGGTCGCGACCTTGATCAGGTGGGTCGCGTTCGGCGTCGATTGCCCGGTGCGCCCCCGCGGGTCGGCGCCGGCGACGTTGAAGTAGCGCAGGATGACGTAGCTGAAGCCGTACGCGGCGGCCGCGTCCCGGATCATCCACTCGCTCATCAGCTTCGAGCGGCCGTAGGGGTTGATCGGGTTGGCGGGCAGGTCCTCCGGCACCGGCACCGTCTCCGGCTCGCCGTAGACCGCGGCGGTCGAGGAGAAGATCACGTGCTTCACGCCGGTGCGGACGGCGGTCTCGATCAGGGCGCGGGTCTTGACCGTGTTGGCGAGGTAGTAGTGCAGCGGGTCGGCGACAGAGTCCGGCACCACGATGCGGGCGGCGAAGTGGGCGATCGCGTCGACCCGATGCTGCAGGATCGTCTCGGTGACGAGGGCGGGGTCGCCGACGTCGCCGCGCACGAGCGGCACCTCCGGCGGCAGCGCCCAATCGAAGCCGGTGGAAAGGTCGTCGAGGACGACCACCTCCTCGTGCCCGGCGTCTTGAAGCGCCAGAACCATGTGGCTGCCGATATAGCCGGCACCGCCCGTGACCAGAACCGCCATCGTCGCCCTTGGAAAGAAATCGCTCGCGCAGGCCTGCGCGAGCTTGCTTTTAACCGATAATGCTCAATCGTGCGCCGCGACGGCCCATGGCCGATCGCTCGCCGTGCTAGTGTTGCCAGGAACGCCCGGCCCGTCCAACTCCCACGTTTGGGTTTTTGCTTGATGAAACCGATCCGAAAGGCCGTCCTCCCCGTTGCGGGCCTCGGCACCCGCTTCCTGCCCGCCACCAAGGCCGTCCCGAAAGAGATGCTGACGGTGGTCGACCGGCCGGTCGTGCAGCACGTGGTCGACGAGGCGCGGGAAGCCGGCATCGAGCACTTCATCTTCGTCACGGGCCGCGGCAAGGCGGTGATCGAGGACCATTTCGACATCGCGTTCGAGCTCGACCGGATGCTGCAGGAGCGCGGCAAGCAGGCCGCCTACGAGGAGCTGAAGCGCGACCTGCCGGCCGCCGGCCAGACCAGCTTCACCCGTCAGCAGGCGCCGCTCGGCCTCGGCCACGCGGTGTGGTGCGCCCGCGAGATCGTCGGCGACGAGCCCTTCGCCGTGCTGCTGCCGGACATGCTCAGTCGCGGCTGCATGGGCCAGATGCTCTCCGCCTACGAGCGGCACGGCGGCAACGTCATCGCGGTAGAAGAGGTCGCGCCCGAGGAGACGCACCAGTACGGCATCGTCAGCGTCGGCGAGACCTTCGGCCAGACCTTCGAAGTCACCGGCATGGTCGAGAAGCCGAAGCAGGGAACCGCGCCGTCGAACTTCATCATCTCGGGCCGCTACATCCTCCAGCCGGAGATCTTCGGAATCCTCGAGCACGGCGAGAAGGGCGCGGGCGGCGAGATCCAGCTCACCGATGCGATGATCAAGCTGATGGGAAGCCAGGACTTCTTCGGCATGCGCTACGAGGGCCGCACCTACGATACCGGCTCCAAGCTCGGCTTCCTCACCGCCAACATCGCCTACGCCCTCGATCGCAAGGACCTCGCAGGGCCCCTCAAGGCGGAGATCGCCAAGCTGCTCGCAGATCACTGAGCGTCGCCGGACGTGCAGCCGGTGCGGGCAGGGTATGCGCGCGCGGTAGGGGGATTTCGCTTGCGCTTTGTGCGCCGCAATCTACTTTGTGCATTGCGGGATCGCGATGGCGTCGCGGTCCGGCAGCCCTTCTTGGGCGTTTCCTCCCTAGACTTCGGGCCGCTCCTTCGGGAGTGGCCTTTTTTCTTGGTCGCAGGGCCGAACGGCATTTCGTGGCGCGCCTGAATCATCAGGCCGTGCGGACCCCTTCCTCGGAACCTCTCCGTCATCCCGAGGCCGCGCAGCGGAGGCTGAGATCCAGAGCCGCCGACGGCGCCAGCTGGAAAATGAACCGTGCTTTTGGATTTCTGGCTCGCCTCCGGCGTCCCGGAATGACGGTGTTGTGCGGGTCGTTTTCCTAGACGCGACCTACTCCGCGGCGATGCCGAGCGGCGTCTCCGAGCCGAGCTCGTCGGCGACCTCCACGATCGCACCCCGCAGCGCCGCGACGAGGCCGGAGAAGCCCTGCGTGATCGCAAGGCTCGCCTCGTTCATGTAGAGGGCGCGGTTGATCTCGATCTGCAGCGCGTGCCGGCCGATGTTCGGCTCGCCGTAATGCTCGGTGATGAAGCCGCCGGCATAGGGCTTGTTGCGCACCACCTTGTACCCGCGGGCGCGGAACGCCGCCTCGAAGGCGTCGATCAGGGCCGGATCGCAGGAGGTGCCGAAGCGGTCGCCGAGGACGAAGTCGGCCCGCGCGTCGTGGTCGCGCCCGAGGCTCGAGGACGGCATCGAGTGGCAGTCGATCAGCAGGCAGCGCCCGAATTCACGAACCGTGCGCAGGATCAGCCCGCGCAAGGCCCGGTGGTACGGCTTGTACAACCCGTCGATGCGCGCCACCGCCTCGTCCACCGGCATGCGGCCGGCATAGATCTCCTGTCCGTCCGAGACGACGCGGGGCACCGTCCCGAGGCCGCCCGCCACACGCATCGAGCGGGTGTTGGCGAAGGGCGGCAGCCGGCCCTCGAACATCCGCGGGTCGAGTTCGTAGGGCTCACGGTTCACGTCGAGGTAGGCGCGCGGGAAGTTGCAGCGCAGAAGCGGCGCGCCGAGCTGTACGACCCCGGCGAACAGCCGGTCGACATGGGCGTCCTCCGAGCGGCGGAGCGCCAGCGCATCGAGGCGCGAGGCCTTCAGGAAACTCTCCGGGTACACCGAGCCGGAATGGCCGGTGTTGAAGACGAAGGGCAGGCTGTGCCGCGTCGGTTCGTCCACGACGAAGGCGGGCGAGAATCCGAAGGCGTCGGTCAGGTGCGGGAGGGGCAGCGTCATCGGCAGGAGGCGCACCGTCGGGGATGGGAACGGCCAACGTCAGGTCACACTGTGCGGCGGCGGCGACGGCCTGTCCACTATGCCAACCGGCCAAGTCGAGCACGCGCGGTGCGGCCTGTCACCTCGCCGGACGACCTAATCCTAACGTTCTGTTTACCGAAGCCGCCCTTTATGAAAAGAACGTTGCGATTCGAGGGTTCGGAACCGTCTGATGAAAATTCTCTTGGCGGAAGACGACAACGACATGCGCCGGTTCCTGGCCAAGGCGTTGCAGAACGCCGGCTTCGACGTGCTGTCGTTCGACAACGGCCTCTCGGCCTACAACCGCCTGCGCGAAGAGCCCTTCGAGCTGCTTTTGACCGACATCGTGATGCCGGAGATGGACGGGATCGAGCTCGCCCGCCGGGCGACCGAGCTCGACCCTGACATCAAGGTGATGTTCATCACGGGCTTCGCCGCCGTGGCGCTGAACCCGGATTCGAAGGCCCCCAAGGACGCTAAGGTGCTGTCGAAGCCCTTCCACCTGCGCGACCTCGTCAACGAGGTCGAGAAGCTCCTGGCCGCTTGAGGCGGCCGGCGTGACGTTCCGGCCATAGGCGTTCGGGACCGTAGGCCGCTATATGGTTCGTGTCATCCGCGGGACGCGAACACGCCAATGCATCCGATCACGATCTACACCACGGCGTGGTGCCCCTACTGCTCGGCGGCCAAGAGCCTGCTGAAGGAGAAGGGCGCCGCGTTCCGGGAAATCGACGTCGAGAAGGCGCCGGGCGAGCGCGCGACCATGATGGCGCGGGCGGGCGGGCGCACCAGCGTGCCGCAGATCTTCGTGGGCGAGACCCATGTCGGCGGGTGCGACGACCTCTACGCCCTCGACAAGGCCGGCAAGCTCGATGCGCTGCTGACGGCGTCGGCCAATGCCTGAGCCGCGCTTCGTCGCCGCCTGCGTGCAGATGCGGTCTGGGCGCAACCCGGCCGCCAACCGCGACGCGGCGGTGGCCGGCGTGCGCGAGGCCGCCTCCCGCGGCGCGCAGTTCGTCCAGACCCCGGAGATGACCTCGCTCGTCGAGCGCGATCGGGCGCGACTGTTCGCCGTGGTTCGCGGCCAGGACGAGGACGAGACGCTGGCGGCGCTTCGCGACGTGGCGCGCGAGACCGGGACGGTGGTGCAGGTCGGCTCCCTCGCCATCCTCGCGGGCGAGAAGGTCGCCAACCGTGCCTTTTTGATCGACGCCAACGGCGCGATCGTCGCGGCCTACGACAAGCTTCACCTGTTCGACGTGGACCTGCCGAGCGGCGAGCGCTGGCGGGAATCCTCGACCTATACCGGCGGCGCCTGCGCCGTCGTGGCGCCGACGCCGTGGGCCGAGATCGGGCTCGGCATCTGCTACGACATCCGCTTCCCGGCGCTGTACCGGGCGCTCGCCGAAGCCGGCGCCTCGGTGCTGACGGCGCCTGCCTGCTTCACCAAGCAGACCGGCGAGGCGCATTGGCACGTGCTGCACCGGGCCCGCGCCATCGAGACCGGATCGTTCATGATCTCGGCGGCGCAGGGCGGGAAGCACGAGGACGGGCGCGAGACCTACGGGCACTCGCTCATCGTCGATCCCTGGGGCCGGGTGCTGGCCGACGCGGGCGGCACCGAGCCAGGCGTGATCCTGGCCGAGATCGACCTCGCCGCGGTGGCCGACGCGCGGGCGCGGATCCCCTCGCTCCAGCACGGGCGGCCCTTCACCGTCGAGCGCGTCGGCACGCCCGGAGCCGCCACGACGTGACGGCATGATCCGGTACAACCTCGTGTGCGAGGCCGGGCACGGCTTCGACAGCTGGTTTCCCTCCTCCGACTCCTTCGACGAACAGGCCGCGCGCGGCTTGGTGACGTGCCCGGTCTGCGACTCGACGCACGTCACCAAGGGCCTGATGGCGCCGAGCCTCGCCCGCACCGACCGGGCGCGGGCCGCTGCGGACGGCGAGGCGGCTCCGGTCGTCCCGGCGCCGCCCTCGGCGATGCCGACGACCGGCGAGCCCGAGCGGCGCATCCGCGCGATGCTCCGGACCCTGCGCGAGCAGGTCGTCGCCTCGGCCGAGCATGTCGGAACGCGCTTCCCCGAGGAGGCGCGCAAGATCCATTACGGCGAGACGGAAGAGCGTGCGATCTACGGGCAGGCGAGCCCGGACGAGGCCCGCGCCCTCATCGACGAGGGCATCGACGTCGCACCGCTCCCGCCGATACCCGACGACCGCAATTGAACCGCCGGACGGGCCGGCGCCGGTCGTCGCGTCAGGGCTTTGCCGCGGCCGTGCCGGCGACGCTGGCGAGCACGAAGGCGACGACCGCGTTCCAGCCCGCGAGCGAGATCCCGAGCACCTTCATCGCCGCGACCGAGCAATCGACCACCCTCGTCGTCTGGAGGGCGTTCAGGAAGTCGCCGACGGCGGCCGGGTTCGCGCCGGTCCCGCCACCGCAATCGGTCGGCCCCGGCCAGAACCCCCATTCCGCGCCGGCATGGTAGGCGCCGAGCCCGGCCCCGTAGAGCAGGCCGGCCGCGGCCAGCCCGAGGGCCAGGCGCGAGAGCCGCTCCGGCAGGAAGAGAGCCAGCAGGCTCAACGGCACGGCGGCATAGTAGGGCAGGCGCTCGGTCAGGCAGAGCTTGCACGGCGCGTAGCCGTAGCCGAACTGCAGCACGAGGGCGGCGCCCACCGTGAGCACGGAGCCGATCAGAAGGCTGAGCGCGGCGCGGCGCAGGCGCAGCAGGGCGGCGTAGCTCATCTAGAGGATCACCTTGAACAGGACGAAGCCGAGGACGATCACCGCGACCGAGATCGCGACGACCGCGTTGAGGTGCCGGTCAAGCACGCCGCGGATCTGGACGCCGTAGCGCCCGAGCAGCCCCGCCAGGATGAAGAAGCGCGCCCCGCGGGTGACGATCGACAGCAGCGTGAACCAGAACAGGCTGTAATGGGCGAAGCCCGAGGTGATGGTCACGAGCTTGTAGGGGATCGGCGTGAGGCCCTTCAGCAGGATCACCCAGTGGCCGTACTCGGCATAGGATTGCTGGAAGGTCGCGGCCTTGTCCTGCAGCCCGTAGAGGCGGATCAGCCAGGTTCCGAGCGAGTCGAACAGCAGCGCGCCGATGGCGTAGCCGACGAGACCCCCGAGCACCGAGCCGACCGTGGCGATCAGCGCGTAGAACCAGACCCGGTCGGGCCGGCTCACCGCCATCGGCACCAGCATCGCATCGGGCGGAACCGGGAAGAACGAGCTTTCGGCGAAGGCCACGGCACCCAGCACGTAGGGCGCCGACGGCTTGCCTGAGAGCGCGAGTATCCACTCGTAGAGGCGGCGGATCATCGGGACCGTCTGCATCCGGTTCGGGGAGAGGGCGCCCTTTGAGCACAGCCGGCCCGAACGCACCAGCGTGCCGGCGCACGCGGCGCGAGCCCGGAAAGGGCTTGGCCCGACCGCGGAACCTGTGCGAAAAGGCTCCCCGTCGCGGGTATGGTGGAACTGGTAGACGCGGGCGACTCAAAATCGCCAGCCGCAAGGCGTGGGGGTTCGATTCCCTCTACCCGCACCAAAAGTGTCATATCCGAAAGCGGCCCCGATGCCTTGCCGGGTGTCAGTCTCCGCTTCTCGATGACAAATTCAGATTTTGAAGTTGGGGCGATGCAGTCTCCCGACGCTCTCAGGAAGCGGTTGGTCGCCGGCCGGTCACTTTCGGCCTGTGTTGCGTTCGTCGTCGCGAGCGAACAGTCTGTACGGCGATGCTGACGGTCGCGGGCTTCGAATGGGATGGGGGCAACTGGCCCAAATGCGGCCGGCACGGCGTTTCGAAGGGTGAGATCGAACACGTCATCGCGTCCGCGCGTTTCGTCGTCGACGATCCGAGCCCGATCGAGAAACGCTTGCGAACGGCCGGCCGGACGGAGGCAGGGCGCTTCGTGTTCGTGGTTTTCACGCTGCGCCAGATAGATGGTCGGACCATGATACGACCGATCAGTTCGCGGTACATGCATGCGAAAGAAGTGAAGAGCTATGAAGACGCCATGGCCCGTGCTGACGACAGATGACGAGGCAGAGCGCTTCGTCGCAGAGGCGGACCTAACCGAATACGATTTTTCGGCGATGGTTCCGGTGCCGTTCGCGTTCGAGACGAAGGCTGCGGCCTTCAACATGCATATCCCGCAACCTCTGCTCGACGCCGTGAAGGCGAAGGCCAAGGCGAAGGGAATCCCCTTCACCCGCTACGTCCGCATGCTGATCGAGCAGGACGTGGGGCGTACCTGACCCTTGGTCCCTTGGGCTATTTGCCTTCGAGGAACCGACGGATCCAGCCTCCGACCCGGTGCCGGTCGTCCGGTGCGTCGAGGGAGACGAGCGCGGCCCGTGCGCGTTCGGGGTCGTCCTGCGCCTCCGAATGGCCGGCGATCAGCGCGCGGGTGTAATCGGGCTCGAATTCCGGGTGGAACTGCACCGAGAGCGCGGCACGGTCCTCATAGGCCAGCATCGCGTAGGGGGTGAAGGCGCTCGCCGCCAGCACCCGGGTGGCGGGCGGAGCTTCGACGACCTGA
The DNA here is from genome assembly GCF_008040045.1 of Methylobacterium sp. WL8. Classification (NCBI taxonomy): domain Bacteria; kingdom Pseudomonadati; phylum Pseudomonadota; class Alphaproteobacteria; order Hyphomicrobiales; family Methylobacteriaceae; genus Methylobacterium; species Methylobacterium sp. WL8. The sequence goes on from NZ_VRVF01000003.1 coordinate 37,868, forward strand.
TCCTGGTGGAAGGCCGCCACGGCGATCCGGTCCGCGTCGTCCATGTACGGCGCCCACTCGGTCACCGCATAGCTGTGGAGCCCGAGCCCGCGGCCCTTCCCGGAGCGGACCGCGCGGCCGCCATAGGCCTCCGCCATGACCTGATGGCCGAAGCAGATGCCGACCAGCGGCTTGCCCGGTGGCAGCGCGCGCAGGAACCCGATCAACGGCGCGATCCAGGGCAGCGGATCGTAGACGCCGGCGGCCGAGCCGGTGACCGCGTAGCCGTCGAAGGCATCCGGGTCTGTTGGTAGCTCGCCGGCGCGCACGTCGAGGATCGTGGCGGCATGCGCCGGGCCGATCATGCGCGCGGTCATCGCGCCGTAGGACGGGAAGCGGGCGAGCCGCGTCGGCGGCGAGCCGGCTTCGAGGATGGCGATGCGCACGGGCTGACCGTTGCTATGGGCGACAGGCTCGGCATCGCGCCGTTCACAGCGCGATGCAACCGCCTCAGGCGGCGCGTGCCCGCCGGAGGACCGCGCGCGGGCCGACGGCGCCCTTCAGGCGGATGTCCATGGCGTTGCCGCGCCAGACGATCGCGCGATGGGTCCAGGCCGCGCACCAGACCAGTGGGATCAGGGCGTCGCGCAGCAGGAAGCCGACGAGCAGCCGCGGCGCGTGGAACCAGCCGGCGCGCGCGGCGAGCCGGAACTCGGCCGCGTAGCCCAAAGCCGACAGCGCCGCGAGCCCGGCCGCCGCTGTCCAGGTGCCCGCGAGCGACCCCGCAATCACGAACGGCAGCAAGGTGCCGCTGGCGATCTCGGGCGCGAAGAACAGCGGGAACGTCACCCGGCGCAGGCGCGCCCAGCGGATCTGCCGCGACCAGACCTCGAACGCCGCGCGGCGCCCCAGCGGCTGCTCGAACGGCGCGGCGACGAGGTGGACCCGGCGGCCGGCCGCGCGCACGAGCTTCGTCGCCGCCGCGTCCTCGGCGATCTCCGCGGCGAGCGCCCGGATGCCACCCCGCGCCTCGAGGAACGGGCGGTGCCAGAGCATGCTCTTGCCCTGCGCGAAGCCGAGCCCCACCGCCTCGCCGGCATATTGCCAGCGGGCTTGCAGGGTGTTGAGGAAGGCGCATTCGACCGCGGCCCAGATCCCGTCCGGGCGGGCGCCGATCGGCGTCGAGCAGACGAGGCCGGTGTCGTCGCGCCAGGCGGCCTGCAGTTGCTGCAGGTAATCGGTGGGCATCAGCACGTTCGAATCGGCGATGACGATCCAATCGTGCCGCGCCGCCTCCCATCCGCGCACGCAATTGTTGAGCTTCGGGTTGTCGCTGATGCGCTCGTCGCCGACGAGGATGCGGGCCGGGACCCGCGGGTGCGCCGCGACCAGCCGGCGGACCAGCGGCAGCACGGGGTCGGCGGCGTCGGCGACGCAGAAGACGATCTCGTAGGCCGGGTAGTCGAGGGCGAAGCCGCGGGCGAGCGTCTCCTCGCTGAAGGTCTCCAGGCCGCAGACCGGACGCACCAGCGAGACGGGCGCGCCCACCGGAAACGTCGTCCCGGACGCATGTCGCCCGATCCGCCGGCCGGCGACGACGAGGCTCGCGAGGTGCAGGGCCGTCAGGAGTGCGCAGAGCACGAGGGCGACCGTGGTGCCGTCCGGGGCCGGAAAGGTGCTGACGAGACCCATGCGGCGGGCATCTCCGAACCGGCCTGTCCCGCGGCGCGCGGCCGCGTCGGCTGACTGCCCCTAACAGCGCGCGCGTTTCAGCCGTATGACAGCAGCACCAAGCGGATGAGGGAGCGAAGCTTTGGCCGGAGGCGGAACCGTCGCGATCCTCGGGGCCGGCATGGCGGGTGCCGCCGCCGCCCGGCGCCTCGCCGAGGCCGGCCTCGACGTCCGCGTCTTCGACAAGGGCCGCGGCATCGGCGGGCGCATGGCGACGCGGCGCACGCAAGCCGGCGCCCGCTTCGACCACGGCGCACAGTTCTTCCGCGCGAAGGGCGAGGCGTTTCGCGCGCAATGCGCGGCCTGGATCGCCGCCGGCGTCGCCGCGCCCTGGGACGTCGAGGGCCGCGAGGTCGGCCTGCCCGGCATGCCGGCGCCTGTCCGCCACCTGCTCGACGGGCTGCCGGTGTCGCTGGAGACGACGATCGCCTGCGTCGCGCGGGGGGATCGCGGCTGGATGCTGACGGATGCCGCGGGCGCGACCGAAGGCCCATTCGCCGCCGTGGCGGTGACCTTCCCGGCGCCGCAGGTGACGGCGCTGATGGAGACGAGCGGCGTCGCGCTGCCGGGGCCGGAGCGCGCATCCTACGCGCCGTGCTGGTCGCTGCTGCTCGACCTCGATGCGGCACCAGGCTTCCCGGAAGCGCATCTCACGTTTCCGGAGAGTCCGATCGCGCTGATCGCGCGCGAGGAGACCAAGCCCGGCCGGGCGCCCGGGCATCGCCTCGTGGTCCACGCCGCGCCGGATTGGTCGCGCGCCCACCTGGAGGAGGCGCGCGAGGCAGTGCAGGCCGCCCTGGTCGCCGCCCTCGAAGCGCGCCTGGGGACGTCGGTCCGCCCGACCTACGCCGCCGTCCACCGCTGGCGCTACGCCATGGTCGAGTCGGCGCTCGGCCACCCCTGCCTCTACGATCCGGCGCAGCGGCTGGGTGCCGCCGGCGACTGGTGCCTGGGTCCGCGGATCGAGGCGGCCTTCGACAGCGGCCGGGCGCTCGCCGACCGCATCGCCGCCGACCTGACGTTCGGGCGGTGATCCCGCCCATCGTGTTCCATCCGGCCTACGAGGCGATCCTCCCGGCCGGGCACCGCTTCCCGATGCGCAAGTACGGGCGGCTTGCCGAGGTCCTGATGGAGCGCGGGCTGGCGCCGCGCGGGTTCACGACGCCGGAGCCGGCCTCGCCCGACCTCCTACGGTTCGCCCACGACGCGTCCTACGTCGAAGCCGTGCTCGGGCTCGCGGTGCCGCGGGCGATCGAGCGGGCGATCGGCCTGCCCGTGGACGAGAGCGTGGTCCGACGCTCGCGCGCCTCCGTCGGCGGCACGCTGCTCGCCGCGCGCCTCGCCCTGGTGCAGGGACTCGCCGGCAGCGCCGCCGGCGGCAGCCACCACGCCCGGCGCGAGCAGGGGGCGGGATTCTGCGTGTTCAACGACGTGGCGGTCGCGGCCCGCGCGCTGCAGGCCGAGGGTGCGATCCGTCGGGCGCTCGTGGTCGATTGCGACGTGCACCAGGGCGACGGTACCGCCGACTGCCTCGCCCGCTCACCAGACCTGTTCACGCTGTCGATCCATTGCGAGAAGAACTATCCGACCGCCAAGATCGCCGGCGACCTCGACGTCGGCCTGCCCGACGGGCTCGACGATGCCGGCTACCTCGCCGTGCTCGAGGCGCGGCTTCCGCCGTTGCTCGACGCGCTGGCGCCCGACCTCGTCTTCTACAACGCCGGCGTCGACCCGCACCGGGACGACCGCCTCGGGCGTCTCGCGCTCACCGACGACGGGCTGCTGGCGCGCGACCGCTACGTCGTCGGGCAGGCGCGGGCGCGGGGCATCCCCCTCGTGGCGGTGATCGGCGGCGGCTACACCCACGACGTCGACGCGCTCGCAAACCGCCACGCCCTGGTGTTCCAGGCGCTCGCCGCCAACGCGCTCTACTGAGCCTTCGGCAGTGCGCGCGCCTGCGCCTCCAGCGCGTCGAACAGGCGGTCCAGCGGCGCGCCGTCGATGCGGTGGAAGTCGAGGGACCGGCTCAGCATCAACCCCAGCACCGCGAAGGTCAGCGCCGCCCCCTGGCCCGACCGCGCCTCGGCCGCGCCCATGGCGGCGAGCAGCTCGCTCAGGAACTGCGAGAACGCCGCCGCCGCGTCGGCGTTGTCGGCCGACGCGATCAGCAGCGAATCGGGAAAGCCGCATTCCTCGGCGTAGACCTGGCGTGCATGCGCGACCACCGCGAGCGGCAGCGCCGCCGGCCCGTGGGGGGCGGAAGCGAGGCACGCGGCGATGCCGACGCGGATCCGGCCGACCTTGCGGACGGCCAGAGCGGTCAACAGCGCGTCCTTGGACGCGTAGTGGTGCAGCACCCCGCCCTTGCTCAAGCCGGCTTCCACGGCGACCGCGTCGATGGTCAGCGTCCGGGTGCCCGAGCGCCGCAGCAGCGCCTCGGCCGCGTCGAGGATCACCTCGGCGCGGTCCTGCCGGCGGCTGCGCGCCTTGGCCGTCACGTCGTCCATCTCCCTACCCCGTAAAAACCGTCTGGACGGTCGGTAAGATAGTGGATAGGTTCGCGCCGCGATAGAGCGTGCGGAGCCGAGGAACGCCGTGAACCGAAGTTTCCCCGTCGTGCTTGTCTCCGCTCTTGCCGCGGCGCTGCTCGCGGCGGCCGCGGCAAGCGCCGAACAAGCCGAACCGCAAGCCGGTGCGCCGGTCGGCCTCATGGCGCAGACCCTGGTGCGCACCGTGATCGCGACGAAGAGCATGATCGCTTCCGACGCCGTCTTCACCGGCGACGTCCAGGCCCAGGGGCAGACCAGCGTCTCGTTCCGCACCGCCGGCAAGATCGAGACCCGCCTCGTCGAGGTCGGCGACCACGTCGCCGCCGACCAGGTCCTGGCCCGGCTCGATCCGCGCGAGCAGCGCTCGAACCTCGCCAACGCGCAGGCCGCGCTCGCCTCGGCCGAGGCCCTGTCGACGCAGGCCAAGCTCGGGTTCAAGCGCCAGGAGCAGCTGATGGCCAGCGGCTACACCACGCGGCCCTCCTACGACAACGCCGAGCAGCAGCTGCGCACGACCCAGGCCGCGGTGGATTCGGCCAAGGCGGCGCTGGGGACCGCGCAGGAGCAGCTGTCCTACACCGAGCTGCGGTCGGGCGTGGCCGGCGTGGTGCTGAGCCGGTCCCTGGAGGTCGGCCAGGTGGTGCAGGCGGGGCAGTCGGTCCTGACCCTGGCGCAGGACGGGCCGCGCGACGCGGTCTTCAACGTCTACGAGGCGCTGCTCGCCGCGCCGCCGCAATCGGGAACCGTGGACGTGACGCTTCAGGGCAACCCGACGGTCACCGCCCTCGGCAGCGTCCGCGAGATCTCGCCCAGCGTCGACCCGGCTTCCGGCACGGTGCGGGTGAAGGTCGGCCTCAAGGAGACGCCGCCGGCGATGACGCTCGGCGCGGTGGTGATCGGTCGCGGCCGGTTCCAGAGCCATGCGGCGGTCGTGCTGCCGTGGTCGGCCCTCTACCGCTGGAAGAACCAGCCCGCCGTGTGGGTGCGCGACCCAAGCGCCGGGACGGTCGCGCCGCGCGTCGTGACCATCGACCGCTACGGCCCCGACAGCATCGCCCTGGCGGGCGGCGTCGCGTCCGGCGAGGAGGTCGTCATCGCCGGCATCCAGTTCCTTCGCCCGGGCCAGACCGTGACGGTGGCCGAGCAGGTCGCGACGGGAGCCGCGAAGTGATGGTGTTTCACCCGATCGCTGACGGTTTCCGCGCGTCGCATCGCGGCCCCCTCTCCCAGGGCGAGAGGGTTGGGGTGAGGGGCGTGACCTCTCCGGTGAGTTCTCGTCCCTCACCCTGTCCCTCTCCCGCTCGGGAGAGGGGACCCGCGTGTCACGCCGCGCCGCAGGTGAAGGATGGAAGCGTGAGGCATTCCGCGTTTCGCGGCATCCAGCTGCCTCTCGTCACCATCCTCGCCGGGACATCGCTGCTCGCACTCGCCGCCTGCAAGCCCGCCGAGGAGGCGAAGGCGCCGCCGGTGCGGCCGGTGCTGTACGCCGTCGCCAAGCCGATCGAGGCGGTGCGGTTCGGGCCGTTCGCCGGCACGGTCGAGCCGCGCTACCAGTCGCAGCTCGGATTCCAGGTCGGCGGCCGCGTCGTCGCCCGCGACGTGACCGTCGGCGACCTCGTGAAGAAGGGGCAGCGGCTCGCCGCCCTCGACACGGTGGTGCCGCGCTTCGCCATGACCCGCGCCGAAGCCGACGTCGCCGACGCCAAGGCGCAGTCCGAGAACGCCGCCGCCACCGAGGCGCGGACGCGTCGCCTGATGGAGGGCGGCAACGTCACCCAGGCCCAGCTCGACGGCATGGTGGCCAACCGCGACACGGCGCAGGCGCGCCTGACCCAGGCGCAGGCGAGCCTGCAGAAGGCCCGCGACCAGATGGGCTACACCGAGCTCCACGCCGACTTCGACGGCGTCGTCACCCAGCGCAACGCCGAGATCGGGCAGGATCTCACCGCCGGGCAGACGGTGGTGACCGTGGCCCGGCCCGAGGTGCGCGAAGCGGTGGTGGACATCCCCGACGACCTCGTCGCGGCCATGCCCAAGGACGGCCGCTTCACCGTCGCCCTCCAGAGCGCGCCCACGGTGACGGCGGTCGGCACCGTGCGCGAGACGGCGCCCTTCGCCGATTCGAGCACCCGCACCCGGCGCATCCGGATGTCGCTGGAGAACCCGCCGGGCGCCTTCCGGCTCGGCGCGACGATCACCGTCTCGCTGGTGCGCAAGGTCCCGCCGCGCTTCGTCCTGCCCGCCACCGCCATCCTGAGCGCAGACGGCCGCGACGCGGTCTGGGTCGTCAACGCCGCCGGCGACGCGGCCAAGCGCGTCGCGGTCACGGTGGCCGACCGGAGGGGCGACTACGTCGGCGTCGCGAGCGGCCTCTCGGCCGGCGACCGCGTCGTGGTCGCCGGCGTCTACTCCCTCGCCGAGGGCCAGGCGATCCGCCTCGCGGATACGCCCATCGCCGTTCCCGGCACGCAGGACCTTTGATCGTGGGCGGATTTTGAATCGTGGGCAGGATTTCCGATCGTGGGTAACTTCAACGCGTCGGAATGGGCGCTGTCGCACCGCTCGTTCGTGTGGTTCCTCATGGCGATCTGCCTGGTGGCCGGCACGCTCGCCTATCGCGGCCTCGGCCGCGAGGAGGACCCGCCCTTCGCGATCAAGACGATGGTGGTGCAGGCGGTCTGGCCCGGCGCCACGATCGGCGACACCCTCGAGCAGGTCACCGACCGGATCGAGAAGGAGCTGCAGCAGGTCGCGACCCTGGACTACGTCCGCAGCTACACCACGCCGGGCAACGCCACGGTGTTCGTGCAGCTGCGCGACACCACGAAGGCGTCCGAGATCCAGCCGTCGTTCTACCAGGTCCGCAAGCGCCTCGGCGACATCCAGGGCACCTTCCCGCAGGGGATGCAGGGGCCGTTCTTCAACGACGAGTTCGGCGACGTCTACGGCAACGTCTACGGCTTCACCGCCGACGGCCTGAGCCACCGTCAGCTGCGCGACTACGTCGAGGGCGTGCGCACCGAGATCCTCAAGGTGCCCAACATCGGCAAGACGCAACTGCTCGGCACGCAGAAGGAAACGATCTTCCTCGACTTCTCCACGCGCAAGCTCGCCGGCTACGGCATCGACATCCAGTCCCTGATCAAGACGCTGCAGAGCCAGAACGCGATCTCGCCCTCGGGCGTGGTCCAGGCCGGCCCCGAGCGGGTCTCGGTGCGGGTGAGCGGGCAGTTCTCGTCCGAGACCTCGCTGGAGACGATCAACCTGCGGATCAACGACCGCTTCTTCCGCCTCTCGGACGTGGCCGAGATCAGCCGCGGCTACGAGGACCCGCCCGCGGCGCTGTTCCGCGTCGATGGCAAGCCGGCGATCGGTCTCGCCATCGCCATGCGGCCGAACGCCAACCTGCTGCATTTCGGCGAGGACCTGAAGGCGCGGATGCGCCTGATCGAGGCCAAGCTGCCGATCGGCGTCGGCATCCACTTGGTCTCCGACCAGCCCCGCATCGTCGAGGAGGCGGTCGGCGGCTTCACCCAGGCGCTCGTCGAGGCGGTGGTGATCGTGCTCGCGGTGAGTTTCGTCAGCCTAGGCGTGCGCGCCGGCTTGGTGGTCTCGATCTCGATCCCGCTGGTGCTCGCCATCGTCTTCGTGGTGATGCAGATCATGGGCGTCACGTTGCAGCGCATCTCGCTCGGTGCGCTGATCATCGCGCTGGGCCTGCTGGTCGACGACGCGATGATCACCGTCGAGATGATGGTGGCGCGGCTCGAGCTCGGCGATTCGCTGAAGAAGGCTGCGACCTTCGCCTACACCTCCACCGCCTTCCCGATGCTGACGGGCACGCTGGTGACCGTGGCCGGCTTCCTGCCGATCGGCTTCAACGGCTCCTCGGCCGGCGAGTACACCTACTCGCTGTTCGTGGTGATCGCGGCCTCGCTCCTGGTCTCGTGGGTGGTGGCCGTGCTGTTCGCGCCGCTGATCGGCGTGACATTGCTGCCCAAGACCATGAAGAAGCACAGCCACGAGCCCGGCCGCATGGGGCGCCTGTTCCTGCGCGTGCTCGTCGCCGCCATGCGCTGGCGCTGGCTCACGGTCGCTGCCTGCGTCGCGCTGCTCGGCCTGTCGATCTTCGGCATGACCTTCGTGCAGCAGCAGTTCTTCCCGGCCTCCGACCGCACCGAGATCCTGGTCGACTTCACCCTGCCGCAGAACGCCACCATCACCGAGACGCGGGCGCAGATGGACCGGTTCGAAGCCACGTTGAAGGGCGACCCGGACATCGAGCGCTGGTCGTCCTATGTCGGACAGGGCGCGGTGCGTTTCTACCTGCCGCTCGACCAGCAGCTCGCCAACAGCTTCTTCGGGCAGGTCGTCGTCGTGACGACGTCGCTGGAGGCGCGCGACCGCCTGTTCCCCAAGCTCGAGGCGCGGACGAAGCGCGACTTCGTCGGCACCGACGTGTTCGTGAACCCGCTCTCGCTCGGCCCACCGGTGGGACGGCCGATCCAGTACCGCCTCAGCGGGCCGGACCTGCAGGTGGTGCGCGCCAAGGCGCTGGCGCTCGCCGACATCGTCGCCAAGAGCCCGCATGTCGGCGTGCCGACCTTCGATTGGAACGAGCCCGGCAAGGTGCTGCGGGTCGAGATCCTGCAGGACAAGGCGCGCCAGCTCGGCGTCACCAGTCAGGACATCGCCGGCATCCTCAACGGCGTCGTCGGCGGCTCCTCGATCACACAGGTGCGGGACTCGATCTACCTCGTCAACGTCGTCGGCCGGGCGCAGGCGGCGGAGCGGACCTCGCTGGACACCCTACAGAGCCTGCAGGTGAGCCTGGCCAACGGCTCGGTGGTGCCGCTGCTCGCCTTCGCGCGGATCGGCTTCGACCTGGAGCAGCCGATCGTCTGGCGCCGCGACCGGGTCGCGACGCTCACGGTTCGCGCACCGATCGTCGACGCGACTCAGCCGCCGACGATCGTGGCGGCGCTCGCCTCCGACATCGCCGCCTTCACGGAGGCGCTGCCCGAGGGTTATGCGCTGGCCACCGGCGGCGCCGTCGAGGAGGCGGCCAAGGGCCAGGGACCGATCGCGGCGGTGGTGCCGGTGATGCTGCTGACCATGGCGGTGTTCCTGATGATCCAGCTTCAGAGCGTCCAGAAGCTGTTCCTGGTGTCGAGCGTGGCGCCACTCGGGCTCATCGGCGTCGTCGCGGCGCTCCTGCCCTCGGGCAAGCCGATGGGCTTCGTCGCGATCCTCGGCATCCTGGCGCTCATCGGCATCATCATCCGCAACGCGGTGATCCTGGTGAGCCAGATCGAGGAATGCGAGGCCGACGGGCTCGGGCCCTGGGACGCGGTGGTGGAGGCGACGCGCCACCGCATGCGCCCGATCCTGCTGACGGCGGCGGCGGCGAGCCTCGGCATGGTGCCGATCGCCCGCGAGGTGTTCTGGGGGCCGATGGCCTACGCGATGATCGGCGGCATCATCGCGGCGACTTTCCTAACGCTGTTCTTCCTGCCGGCGCTCTACGTCGGGTGGTACCGGATCCGCCCGCCGGCCGCGAACGGTCCGAAGCCTAACGCGGCTTGATCGCCCGCCGCGGCGAGGTCGGCGGTGCGGACTCGATCGGGGCGACCCGCTGCGGCGGGATCGCCACCGGCGTCGAGAACGCGCCCAGGTTGTCCACCAGCTTCGTCAGCAGGCGGATCGTCTCGGCCACCTCGTCTTCCTTGAGCGCGGCGAGGAAGTTGCGCTCGCGCTGCAGCGCCACCACGGTGATGCGGTCGTGCAGGTCGAGGCCGGCGGGCGACAGCGCCAGCAGGCGGCGGCGTGCGTCCTCGGCGTCGCCGCGGATCAACACGAGGCCGCGGCTTTCCATCCAGGCGATGCTGCGGCTCACCACCGCCTTGTCGAGGGCGGACAGCTCGCAGATCCGGTGTGCGGTGATCCACGGGTCCGAGGCGAGCCGGTACATGATCCGCCAATCGGTCAGGCCGACGCCGAAATGCTGCCGGTAGAAGATCGACGCGTTGTTGGTCAGCGTGTTGGACAACAGGGTCAGCAGCGCCGGCACGTAGACCTTCGGGTCCACCATGGCGCTCGTGCTTCCGTTTACGTCGGGCGTCTCGTCTGCGCCCTCGTTCGATCGACCCATTGGCCACACCCCGCCGGGACTTGTTCACCCGTTCATCGCCACGCGATGCCGGATCGTCCCGGTCGCCGGAATACTTAGACCTGTTCCCGGGCGTTGCGCACCTGCAACGTGGAAACTTGTCTCCGCCGACACAACCTTATTTGCCGGCGGAAGTTCGCTTAAGGCGTGCCGGCGCTGCACAGAGCGGGCGCGAGGGCGGCGAGCGCGGGGCGATAGGCTGACAAGTGCAAGCCGTCGCGCATCGCGCCGGGCTTGGCGAAGCCCGTGGTCCCGTCTCGGATGGCGGCGAACGGGTCGGCGAAGCGGCAGCCGAGGCGCGTGCACAGGGCCTTCAGGCGCTCCGAGTAGTCGCCGACCGCCAGCGGGTCGAGGCGTCCGTCGAGCTCGCGCCCGATCGGCGGAAGCGCGGTGACCACGAGGCGATCCGTCGTGGCCGTCAGCTGCCGGATGATCCGCGTCGCGGCCGCCTCGTAGCGCGCCGCCGCGGCCGGGTCGCGCGGGTCGTTCTTGGACAGGATGTCGTTGGTGCCGATCGTCAGCACGGCGGCCCGCGGACGCACGGGAAACCGCAGGGTCGCGACGAGGTCGGCGTAGACCGGTGCGGTGGCGCCGCTGACGCCGCCGTTGACGAGTTCCAGGCCGCAGGGCCGCTGGGCCGGGGCCTGCAGCTCCGCGTGGGAATCGCCGGCCAGGAACACGTAGGCCGCCGGCGCCTCGTCGAGATGCGCCTGCACCGCGTAGAGCCGTCCCAGGGCGTAGGCCCGTACGTTGACAGGGGCGGTGGCGAGCATCCGCCCGACCAGGATGCCGGCGCCGACGAGCAGCACGGCGGTGGCGGCGAGCGCGACCCGGCGCCTCATGCGCGGACGGTCCCGGCTCGGTCGACCGTGGCCCCGGGCCGGGAATCGGTGGTGGCGTAGTAGGGCTTGATGTCGAGGAGCGGCGTGCCGTCGAGGCAATCGAGCCCGCGTACCGTCAACGTCGCGCCATCGCGCCCTAGCAACTCCACCACAGAGAGCGCGATCGGGTTGGGGCGCGCCGGCGAGCGCAGCGAGAACGTGCCGCGGCTCCCGTTCGCGTGGCGCGGGCGCTGGACGAGGAGGCCGCGCTCGGCCCGGTCCATCCAGTAGAGCAGGATCAGATGGCTCGCGCCCTCGACGTTCCGGAGGCCCGCGGCGTAAACCGGATCGACCTCGACGGTGCAGGCCGCGTCGGTCTGCAGCCCGTTCTTCGGGCACTGCCCGCGGATGGTCCACGGCGTGCGGATACGGCCGATGAAGTGCACGCCGGCATCGGCCTGCTCGGGGAGGGCGATTGCCTCCTCGCCCTCGCGGCGCGCGAAATCGTTGCTGTCAGCGTCCATGGCGTCCCGACCGGTCCGTCCGGCGGCTTTCCGACAAGTCGGCGCGGACCGCAAGCCCCGCCTCGCGCGACCGGGCAGGGGGGTGTAGAGCCGAGACGAAGCAGCAAGGGGATCGCGCGTGATCGAGAACGAACTGCGCCCGATGGAGACGGTGGCCGACGTCGCGACCGCCGTGGACCGGCTCGTCGAGCTGCATGCCGGCGCGACCCAGGCCCTGCGCACGGCGCTGACCCGGACCCTCGACGGCGGCACGCCGCCGGACGCCGCCGAGCGGCTGCAGTTCCGCTACCCCGAGCTGCGCGTCACCTACCGGCCCGCCGGCCCGGTGCCGCGGATCAGCCGCGCCACCGCCAAGATGCAGGCGCCCGGCACCTACAGCACCACCGTGACCAGCCCCGCGGACTTTCGCGCCTACCTGACGGCGCAGCTCGAGCCGCTGGTGGCCGATTACGGCGTCGGGCTCGAGGTCGGCCTGAGCGCGCAGGAGATCCCGTATTCCTACGTGCTCGAGCCGGGCACCGACCTCGGCGCCGGGCGGGTGAGCCCGGCCGAGCTCGCGACCTGGTTCCCGGTGCCGCTGCTGTCGCTCGTCGGCGACGAGATCGCCGACGGCCTGTGGCAGCCAATGGCCGACGAGCCGCGCCCGCTCGCCCTGTTCGACGCCGTGCGAGTGGATTACTCGCTGCGCCGCCTCGTGCACTACACCGGCTGCGACTGGCGCGAGGTGCAGCCCTGGATCCTGCTCACCAACTACCACCGCTACGTCGACCAGTTCGTCCGCCACGGACTGGAGCGCCTGGCCTCGGGCGCGGAGGGCTTCACCAAGCTGGTCATGCCGGGCGGCATCACCGTGACGCGCGGCGAGGCGGCGTCGGCCGATCCGGCGGCGCTGATGGCGGCCTCGCCCTGGCATCGCTTCCAGATGCCGGCCTACCACCTCGTCGCGGAAGGTGCCGACGGCACCGCGCAGGGCACCACGCTCGTCAACATCGGCGTCGGCCCGTCGAACGCGAAGACGATCACCGACCACCTCGCGGTGCTGCGTCCGCATTGCTGGCTGATGGTCGGACATTGCGGCGGCCTGCGGCAGTCGCAGACCATCGGCGACTACGTGCTCGCCCACGGCTACATGCGCCGCGACCGCATCCTCGACGAGCTGGTGCCGCCGGACGTGCCGGTGCCGGCGCTCGCCGAGGTGCAGCTCGCGCTGCAGGCCGCGGCCGCGCAGGTGACGGGCGAGAAGGCCGACGCGCTCAAGCGCCGCCTGCGCACCGGCACCGTCGTCACCTACGACGACCGCAACTGGGAGCTGCGCTTCAGCCAGGAGCGCCGCCGGATCAACCTCAGCCGCGCCATCGGCGTCGACATGGAAAGCGGGACGATCGCCGCGCAGGGCTACCGGCTCCGCGTCCCCTACGGCACCCTGCTCTGCGTCTCCGACAAGCCGCTGCACGGCGAGATCAAGCTGCCGGGCGCGGCCAACGCGTTCTACGAGCGCGCGGTGGCCGAACACCTGCTGATCGGGCTCGCCGCCCTCGACATCCTGCGCGGCGACCGCCACGGCCTGCACTCGCGCAAACTCAGGAGCTTCGACGAGCCGCCGTTCCGGTAGAGCGTCCTCGCTATTTCAGCGTGCCGGCAATCCAGCCGATGATCGCGTCGGCGACCTCGCCGTTGTTGGTCTCCAGCATCATCATGTGGCCGTTGCCGTGGATGCCGTGCTCGGCCAGCGCCAGCCGGTCGGGCTTGGCGCCGGCCTGTTCGAGGAAGGCGCCCGTGCAATCGTCCATAGTCGCGCGGAACGACGCCTCGGCCGTGACGATCACGGCGGGCACGCGCGCGAGGTTCGGCAGCTTGCGTGCCGGCTCGGCCTGGAGCCAGCAGCGGATCTGGCCGGGGCGGAGCGGCGCCTCGGACTGCGCCACCACCAAGTCCGTCGAAGACGAGACCGGCGGATCGAAGGTCAGCGGCACGCGGGTGATCCCGTAGGGCCGCGCGCGGGCCTCGCCGACCTTCTCGTACCAGTCGGCGCCGCCCTTGAAGCGGATGTCGTAGAAGGTCGGCCCGTTCGGCTCGACGGCGACGTGTGCCTTCACGAGGTCGGGCCGCCGGTCGGACACCGCCCAGCCGAACACGCCGGCCTGCGAGTGCGTCAGCAGGACGGAGGGACCGATCTTCTCCAGAAGCGCGATCAGCGCCGGGTCGACGAGCTCCTCGCTGCGCAGGGCGCTGGCGATGAACGGGACCTGCGAGAAATAGAACTGGTCGAACGCCGCGTTGCCCTTCACGCCGGCTCCGCCCGGCCAACGGGTGTGGAGCTTGGCCTGCGGGAACAGGCCGAAGTTTTCCTGGCCCGTGAAGATCGTCTCGAGGTCGTTCGGCGCGAGGCGCGCATAGGGCCCGTAGGCCTCCGGGTTGTCCCCGGATCGGCCGCGCCCGACCTGATCGACCACGTAGACCGCAAAACCCTTCTCGACGAAGCGGTCGACCCAGCCGGGACGGCCGTCGGGCGTGCCGAGGAAGTTGACACCGGTCTGCGCCGTGCCGTGCACCATCACCACGGGGTAGGGCTGCGTCACCTGCGCCGGCGCGTGATACTGGACGAACATCTGCCCGACCGCAGCCGCCTTGCCGCCGGCCGTCTCGTAGGTGCCCCCGACGAAGAAGTAGCCCTCGCGCTGCGCCGGCTTGAAGGTCGCCGGGTGGTCGGGGGCGGGCTCGGCCAGGGCCAGCGAGCCGAAGCACAGCAGCGCGCATACGCCGCCCAGGACGGGTTTCCGCATCGTGACCTCCCATCGACGTTCTGTTCGCGTCGGATGGGACGCTAGCAGCCGGACAGCGTTCGCGTCAGGCCGGATGGAGTGGGGACCGAGAGGGCGAAGGCCGTCTGTCCCGGCACGCGTCCGTCACCGCCGCCCGCCCCACATCCCGGTGCGTTCCGAGCGGGCCTGCTCTTCCGCCGCCAACAGGTCCGGCGGGGCGTCCTCGGTGGCGCGGGCGCCGCCGGCCGAGAGGATCAGGGCGGCGAGGTCGTCGCCGTCGATGCGGCACCGGGTGCCTTGGGTCCCGCCGGCATCGGGCGTGCACACCACCTCGCGGCGGCGCAGGTATCGGGCGAGCTGGCGGGCGAGGTGGCCGCCCTGGCCGTCGACGCCCGTGAGTCGCACGGTGCGGCCGCGGAACGAGAGCGTGCCGGTGTCGATCACCTCGGGCACGCCGCGCGCCTCGGAGCCGGGGGGCTGTGCGGCGGGCGCAGCCGGTGCGGGGGCGGCGGTCGCCGGCTCGGCCGGCTGCGGCGCGGCCTTCGCCGCGGAGGGGCGCTTTCGGCCCTTCGCCATCTGGGCCGAGGCGCGCTGCACGAAGTCGCGGAAGATCGAGGCCGGGACGTCGCCGCCGCCGACGCGGTTCATCGACGAGTTGTCGTCGTTGCCGACCCAGACGCCGACGACCATGTCCGGCGTCATGCCGATGAACCAGGCGTCGCGATAGTCCTGCGTCGTCCCGGTCTTGCCGCCGACCGGCTGGCCGGACACGCGCGCGCCCTTGCCGGTGCCGCCGTCGACCACCGCCTGCAGCGAATCGAGCATCATCGTGCGGCTGTCGCCCGGCAGGCCGGCCGCGGGCTTGGCGTCCGGGTGGACGTAGAGCGGGGCCGCCGCGCCGCCGCGGATCGCGTGGATGTCGAAGCTCTCCACCGGCGTGCGGTTGGCGAGCACCCCGGCATAGGCGCGCGTCATCTCCAGCAGCGTCACCTCGGCCGAGCCGAGGGAGAGGCTCGGCACGTTCGGCAGCTCGGACTGGACGCCGAGCCCTTTGGCCGTCGCGATCACCGCCGGGATGCCGAGCTCGTCGCCGAGCTGGGCCGCCACCGTGTTGATCGACAGGGCGAAGGCGGTCCGCAGCGGCACCGCGCCGCGGAAGCGGTTGTTCGAATTCTGCGGCTCCCAGTCGCCGATCTGCACCGGGCGGTCCACCAGCACGGTCTCCGGCGTCAGGCCGTTCTCGTAGGCCGTGAGGTAGACGAACAGCTTGAACAGCGAGCCGGCCTGCCGCTTGGCCTGGGTCGCGCGGTTGAACTGGCTGTCCTCGTAGTCGCGCCCGCCCACCATCGCGAGGATCGCGCCGTCCTTGGACATCGCGACGAGGGCGCCCTGGCCGATCTTCTTCTTGCCGCCCTCGGCGTCGAGGCGCCGGGCGACGACGCCTTCGGCGAGGCTTTGGAGGTCGAGGTTCAGGGTCGAGCGCACGGTGAGGTCGCCGGGCGCGTCGGTGAGCTTCTTGGCGTCGGCCGCCAAGAGGTCGAGGAAATAGTTGCTGCCCGGCGGCGTCTCGGGGGGCGTGCGCAGGGTCACGGTCTTGGCGCGCGCCGCGTCGGCCGCTTCCGCGGTGATCGCGCCGGTCTCGACCATGGTCTGCAGCACCACGTCGGCGCGCTCCTTGGCGCCGCCGAAGTTGCGCGTCGGGGCGAGCTGCGAGGGCGCCCGCACCAAACCGGCGAGCATCGCCGATTCCGGCAGGGTCAGGGCCTTGGCGCCCTTGCCGAAGTAGCGCCGCGCCGCAGCGTCGATCCCGTAGGCGCCGGCGCCGAAATACGCGGTGTTGAGGTAGCCGAGCAGGATGTCGTCCTTGCTCATCTCAGATTCGACCCGCAGCGCCAGGAACGCCTCCTGGACCTTACGGCGCAGGGACTTCTCCTGGTTGAGCGAGGTGAGGCGGACATATTGCTGGGTGATCGTCGACCCGCCCTCGCGCACGCCGCCGCCGACGGCGTTGCGCCACGCCGCGCGCATCAGCCCGCGCAGGTCGATGCCCCAGTGGCTGTAAAAGCGCCGGTCCTCGATCGCGACGATCGCCTGGGCGAGGTGGGGCGGCAGGTCGGCCTTGGTGATCGGCTGCCCGCGGAACGCGCCGCGCGTGGCGAAGACCCGGCCGTCGTCGGCCTCGACGGTGAGCGCCCGCTGGCCCTGGTCGATCACCACGCCGCCGAGCGGCGGCAGAGTCAGGAAGGCGAACAGGACGTAGGCGGCCAGCGCCGCCAGCGGCAGGGCGACGACGAGCGCGGCCGCAATGAGGATGGGGCGCAGCGGCCTTCGACGAAACGCCAGAAGTGACCGGGCGGGCAGCGCCGCCTCCGCACTCTCGACCGGAGCGCCCGGATCGGCTGCCGCCGCCGCCCGGCGCCGCGCTGCGAGGCCGCCGACGAGCGAGCCGGTGGCGCGCGCCGCATCCCGACCCGTGCGGCCGGCACCCCGCGCCGCTCCCGCGGCGAGGATGCCGAGCTGGCGCGCCAGGACCTTGGCGGCGGCGGCCGCTTCCCGCGCCGCGGCGCCCGTGTCGGGCGGGGCAGCGTCGGGGGGGCGTCGATCCGGGTCGGGTGAGCTCATCGCGTTCCTGAACGGGTACAGATCTGTACCGGTGCACATGCGGAGCGACCGCCCCCGGGTTGCGCCGTTCTAGAACAGTCGGGCCGGGCGAAGCTATGCCGTTCGCCGCCCGGCGGAATTGGCGATGGATCAGACCCCGTGGCGGAAGGGCATCGGCGAGCCGGCCGCCTCGTGGCGGTCGCGCAGGCGGACGCCGAGGATCACCAGCAGCACGCCGAAGGCGACCGCGTAGGCACCGAGCCACCACGTGAGCACCAGGGCCGACATGCCCGGCTCGACCAGCAGCACCCCACCGAACAGGATCGAGACCAGGCCGCCGAGGCCGAGCCACCAGCGGCCGAAATGCAGGTGGAGGCGGAAGGCCGCCGCGATCATCAGGGCGCCCGTCACGATCGCCCAGATCGCCACCAGCAGCACGAAGGCCCACACGGCGGCGCCGGGCACGAAGAAGGCCGCCACGCCGACGAGGATGTCGAGCAGACCTTCGATCAGCAGGAAGCCCCAGCGCTCGTGCGCCTGCGCCGCCCGCACGGACGCGATGATTGCGAAGATGCCGTCGGCGACCATGTAGGCCGTGAAGAACCACACCAGCGAGAGCACGAAGGCTGCCGGCGCCACGAAGGCGAGCACGCCGAACAGGATCGCGACCACGCCGCGCAGGGCGACGAGCCACCAGTTGCGCGCGAGCGTCCGGCTCATGGCATCGAGGCGCGCGATGCCGACGAGCGGAACGCCGGCCGGGTTGGTTCGGGTGAAGAGGGCCATCGTGTCGGCTCGCTGAGAATTCGGAATGTCGGTCCGGCGCAGAACGCCGCACCGCAAACGCGCGTTCCCACCGCGACGTCGGCACCGACGCGGTGGGCGCGCGCGAGGTCCGGAACTTTGCGGCCGCGCCGGCTTTTGAGTCCGCGAGGCGGGTGTTCGATCGCTCCGGCCACTCACGGGTGGCGGGACGCGCGTGGGCGGTTATCTTATCCGATGCTAGACGAACAGCGCCAGGCGACGGCCCTGGATCAGCCGACGCGCCCGCTCGAAGACCGCGCCCTGCCCGAGCGCCGCGACATCATCGACCTCAAGCCGCCGGAGGACGACGCCCCGGTCGACGACGAGGCGCAGGACAAAGCGAAGGCCGGCTCCGAACAGGAGGACGATTCGGACGACGAGGACGAAGAAAACCGCCCGGGCATCCTCAAGCGTCATCCGTGGTGGTTCGTCCTCGGCGGCATCGCGATCGTGCTGCTCGGGGTGGCCGGGTTCTTCTACTGGCAGATCTACTTGCATCCTTACGAATCCACCGACGACGCGTTCGTCGACGCGCGCCAATTCTCGGTCGCCCCGAAGGTGTCAGGCTACGTCGTCGCCGTCGCGGTGACCGACAACCAGCACGTCGAGACCGGGGCGACGCTGTTCCAGATCGACCGGCGCGACTACCAGGTCGCCCTGGAGCAGGCGCAGGCGCAGATCGCGTCGGCGAAGGCCTCGATCCAGAACGTCGACGCGCAGGTGGAAGCGCAGAAGGCGCAGGTCGAGGTCGCCAAGGCGCAGGTGACGCAGAACCAGGCGGCGCTCGACTTCGCGAAGGCGGACGCGGCCCGCTACAAGGATCTCGCGAGCCGCGGCGCCGGCACCGTCCAGCAATCGCAATCCTCGACCTCGACCCTCGAGCAGCGGCAGGCGTCTCTCACGAGTGCGAATGCCAGCGTCACGCAGGCGCAGAAGCAGATCGGCTCGCTTCAAGCGCAGCGGGCGTCGGCCGAGGCGAGCCTCGCCAACGCCGAGGCGCAGGCGGCGCAGGCCGTGCTCAACCTCGGCTACACGACGGTGACGGCGGCACAGCCGGGCCGTGTCGTCCAGCTCACCGGCGCGGTCGGGCAATACGCCCAAGCCGGCCAGTCGCTGGCGATGTTCGTGCCCGACGAGAAGTGGGTCGTCGCCAACTACAAGGAGACGCAGATCACCGACATGCGCCCCGGCCAGTCAGTGCGGATCGAGATCGACGCGTATCCGGACCGCAGGATCAGCGGCAAGGTCGCCTCGGTGCAGCCGGGCTCCGGCACCGCCTTCAGCCTCCTGCCGGCGCAGAACGCCACCGGCAACTACGTGAAGGTGGTGCAGCGCGTGCCGGTGAAGATCGTCGTCGACGAGTGGCCACAAGACGTGTCGATCGGCCCGGGCATGTCGATCGTGCCGACGGTGCGGGTGCGATGAGCGCCGACGCCGCCGCGGCGAACGGCGGTTCGCGCAAGGCGGGCGGTAAATCCGGTGGCGCCGCGAAGGCGAAGTCCGGCGGATTGCCGCGCACCGCGGGCGGCCACAGCCCCTGGTCGGTGGCGCTGGTCGTGGCGCTGGCCACCTTCATGGAGGTGCTCGACACCACCATCGCCAACGTCGCGCTCCGCTACATCTCCGGCGGCCTCGCGGTCGGGCCGGACGAGGCGGCGTGGGTGGTCACGAGCTACCTGGTCGCCAACGCGATCGCGCTCACCGCATCGAGCTTCCTGGCCAAGCGCTACGGCCGCAAGGCGTTCTTCATCGCCAGCGTCGCGCTGTTCACCGTCGCCTCCCTAGCCTGCGGCTTCGCCTGGGACCTGAACTCGCTCCTGCTCTTCCGCGTCATCCAGGGGCTCGGCGGCGGCGGGATGGCGCCGCTGGCGCAATCGATCCTGGCCGACTCGTTTCCCCCGGCGAAGCGCGGACAGGCGTTCGCGCTCTACGGGCTCGCCATCGTCGTCGCGCCGGTGGTGGGGCCGACGCTCGGCGGCTGGCTGTCCGACAACGTCTCCTGGCACTGGTGCTTCCTGATCAACGGACCCGTCGGCGTGATCGCGCTGGCGCTGATGTGGTGGCTGCTGGAGGATTCCGAATCCGCGGTGAAGGAGCGCAAGGCCCTTCGCAAGAAGGGCGTGCGCTTCGATCTCGTCGGCTTCCTCCTGGTTGCGACCTTCCTCGGTTCGCTGGAGGTCTGCCTCGACGAGGGCCAGCGCAAGGATTGGTTCGGCTCGCCGCTGATCCAGGTCTTCGCCGTCCTCGCCGTGATCTCGTTCGTCGCGATGATCCCGTGGCTCCTGACGGCGAAGAACCCGGCCGTGGACCTGCGGCTCTTGGGCAAGCGCCAGTTCGGCTCGTGCTTCCTCGTCATGCTCGCCACCGGCGCGATCCTGATCGCGACGACGCAGTTCATCCCGCAGATCACGCAGGATTATTACGGCTACACCGCCACGATCTCGGGCCTCGTGCTGGCGCCCGGCGGCCTCGTCACCGTGGCGATGATGCTGGTGATCGGGCAGGTCTCCGGCTACTTCCAACCGAAATGGCTGATCGCCACCGGCGCGGCCATCGTCGCGCTGGCGATGTACGACCTGACGCGGATCTACGGCGACTCGACGTTCTGGTTCTTCGCCTGGTCGCGGATCTACATCGGCATCGGCCTGCCGATGATCTTCATCTCGATCACCGCGGCGTCCTACGAAGGCATCGACAAGTCGCAGACCGACCAGGCTTCGGCCTTGATCAACGTCGCCCGCAACGTCGGCGGGTCGATGGGCGTGTCGCTGGCGCAGAACATCCTCGCCTACCGCAGCCAGTTTCATCAGAGCCGGCTGTCGGAGAGCGTCACGACCACGAGCCCGGCCTACCAGGAGACCATGCGGCAGGTGACGCAGTACTTCACGGTCCACGGCACCCCCGGCGTCGACGCGCAGGGACAGGCCACCGCCTGGATCGGGCAGCAACTCGCGACGCAGACCGCCTTCTTCGCCTACATCGACGTGTTCTGGGCGCTCTGCCTCGTCTCGGCCTCGGCCGTCCCGCTGGCGATGATCCTGAAGCGGGTCGAGCGCGGCGGCGAGGCGCCCGCCGGACACTGAGCCGCGTCGGCCACGATCGCCCGGTTCGACACCCTCCGGGACATGCCCTACCGGTTGCACCAACGAGCAGAAGCCTCGACCGGAAGTGTCGAGCTGGAGGAGCCCGAGCGTGCCGCGTTCATCGAAACTGACGTCCGCAGCCCTGGCGCTCCTGGCGCTCGCCCTGCCTGCGCGGGCGGCCGAACCTTCGGGCGAGTGGCCGATGTTCGGGTACGATCACACCAACCGGAATTTCTCCGCGCTGTCATCGATCGACCGGTCGAACGTCGCACGGCTCCGCCCGGCCTGGATGTTCCAGACCGGCATCACCGGCTACTTCCAGGCTCAGCCGGTGATGGTCGACGGCACGCTCTACCTCTCGACCACGCAGAACAACGTCGCCGCGCTCGATGCCAAGTCCGGCCGGGTGCTGTGGACCTACACGCACAAGGCGCGCACCGAGAAGATCTTCGGGCCGCCCTCGAACCGCGGCGTCGCGGTTTCCGGTGGCCTCGTGTTCCAGGCGACGATGGACGGGCGGGTGATCGCGCTCGACGCCAAGACCGGCAAGGTCGTGTGGGACCACGAGGCGGTGCGGCCGGAGGAGGGCGAGTCCGAGACCGCCTCGGGCCTCGCGCAGCAGCTCGGCGGCAAGCCGGTGCAGGGTTCGAGCCGGCTCGGCTTCAAGATGCCGCCGCTGGTGGCCGACGGGCTCGTCATCGTCGGCGTCAGCGGCGCCGGCTACGGGCTCCACGTCGAGGACGAGAAGGGCGGCCTCGACGGCGGCTCCGTGGTGGGCATCGAGGGCGGCTACGGCCGCCGCGGGTGGCTCGCCGCCTACGATGCCAAGACCGGCGCGGAGCGCTGGCGCTGGTACGTCACCAAGGCCGACGGCTGGGAGGGCGACTTCGTCGAGACCACCGCCGACGGCGTCCCGCTCCATCGCGACGTCGCCGCCGAGAAGGCCGCGGCGCCGGCCAACCGCGAGGCCTGGCGGGTCGGCGGCGGCTCGCTCTGGATGACCCCGGCCTTCGACCCGGAACTCGGCCTGATCTACCTCGGCACCGGCAACCCGGCGCCGCAGAACTTCGGCCTCTCGCGGCCGGGCGACAACCTCTACACGATGAGCCTCGTGGCGCTCGACGTGAAGACAGGAAGCCTGCGCTGGTACTACCAGCAGGTGCCGCACGACGAGTGGGGCTACGACGTGGCGAGCCCGCCCTTCCTGCTCGACCTG
Source organism: Methylobacterium sp. WL8 (assembly GCF_008040045.1). Classification (NCBI taxonomy): domain Bacteria; kingdom Pseudomonadati; phylum Pseudomonadota; class Alphaproteobacteria; order Hyphomicrobiales; family Methylobacteriaceae; genus Methylobacterium; species Methylobacterium sp. WL8. The sequence goes on from NZ_VRVF01000003.1 coordinate 60,107, forward strand.
CCGGGCAAGGACGGCGCCGTGAAGGCGGTCGCCTCCGCGAGCAAGACCGGCTGGATCTACGTCCACGACCGCGCCACCGGCCGGCTAATCGAGCGCTCCGCGCCCCTCATCGCGCAGAAGAACCTGTTCGCGCCCCCGACCGCGGAGGGCACCGTCGTGGCGCCGGGGCCGCTCGGCGCCGTCTCATGGCCGCCCACCGCCTACGATGCGGGAAGCGGCCTCGCCTACGCCCAGGTCCGGCACGGGGCGACGACCTACACCGTCAAGACCGTGCCCGGCGGCCCCGGCCGGCCGGAGATCCGCTACACCGAGACCGGCGAGGCGAAGGGCGAACCGAGCTTCAGCACGCTCACGGCCGTCGACCTCGCCAAGGGCGGCGGCATCGCGTGGTCGGTGAAGTCTGCGAGCCGGCTCGCGGGCGGCACGCTGGCGACGGCCGGCGGGCTCGTCTTCTCCGGCGAGGAGGACGGGCATCTCGATGCGCACGATGTCGGTACCGGCGCGATCCTGTGGCGCTTCCAGTGCGGGGCCGGCATCAGCGGCCCGGCGATCACCTACAGCCTCGATGGGAAGCAGTACGTCGCCGTCGCCGCCGGCGGCTCGTCCTACACCAAGGCCTCCGGCTTCGGCACCGGCGATGCGCTGGTGGTGTTCGCGCTGCCCGATTAGGAGCTCAGCCCTTCGGCCGCGCCTGCAGGATCGCCGCGCGGACGAACGGACGCTTGAGCGCGATGCCGACGTCCTCGCGCTCCATGAAGACCCGCGCGCCCTGGTGGTTGCGCACCGCCTTCATCAGGTTCAGCCGGTAGCCCTGCCGGAACACGAAGATCGGCGGCAGCGGGTCGGCGAGGTAGGCGGCGACGGCTGCGTCGACCTCGTCCTCGGCGATGTGACGTGAGCTGCAGAGGTCGCCGACGGTCTGGAAATCGATCATGCCCGCAACATAGGACGTCGGGCGCCCCCTGTCGCCGCCTGCATCGCGCGAGCGTTTTGTCCCGATCGGGCCTGTGTCAGGCTCAAGCGACGCCGCGGCTTCCGATTCGCAGCGGGAGCTCGACCCGATGCCGGCCCACGACACCGCGAACGGCGCGCCGGCCCCATCGCCGACGCAGCAGCCCTCCGACCGCGGACCGCCGGTGATCCGCACGATCGCGATGCCGTCGGATACGAACCCGGCCGGGGACATCTTCGGCGGCTGGCTGATGGCGCAGATGGACCTCGCCGCCGGCAACGTCGCCGCCCGCCGGTCGCGCGGGCGCTGCGCCACGATCTCGGTCGAGGCGATGACCTTCCACCATCCGGTCTTCGTCGGCGACGAGGTCAGCCTCTACGCCTGGATCCTCGGGGTCGGCCGCACGTCGATCCGCATCCAGGTCGAGGTCTGGCGCCGCGAGCGCGAGAGCGAGGCAACGATGCGGGTGACGCAGGCGCTGTTCACCTTCGTCGCGATCGATTCCGAGCGGAAGCCGAGGCCGGTGCCGCCGGAGCCGGGCGTGGCCTGAGGCCCGGTCAGGCGGCCGGGCGGTAGGCGGTGCGCAGGCGCAGGCCGAACACCGCCATCATGAACATGCAGCAGGTGGCGTTGTTGCCGTTGTACAGCACGGTCTCGAAGGACGCCGAGACGAGGCCGAGGAACCACAGGCGGACGAACAGCAGCGTCGTCGGGTCGAGGTCGCGCCCGCCCGCCGTCGCCTGCAGGTCGCGCAGCGGCATCAGCATGAAGGCGACGAGCGTGAAGGCGAGGCCGGGGAACCCCATCGTCAGCGCGGTGTCGAGGTAGGCGTTGTGCGCGTGGTTGGCGGTGTTGACCCAGGTCAGCTGCTCCGACCCGGCGTACATCGTCCGCTCCGTCATCCAGAACGCGCCGTAGCCCCAGCCTCGGAACGGCCGGATGAAGATGTTGTCGATCGCGAATTCCCAGATCTCGTTGCGCCCGGTGAAGGTCGCGTCGGTCATCAACGCACCGAGCTTCTCCTGGATCGCCGGCACCACGACGGAGCCGATCGACACGACGGAGAAGGCGACGACGGGGCCGAGCAGCAGCGACGTCCGGGCGAGGTTTCCGCGAAACACCTGGCATAGGGCGGTGACGGCGAGGATCACCGGCGTCACCAGCAGGGCGGTCTTCGAGCCGGACGCCACCAGGAACCCGACCGCGAGCAGGACGATGGCCCAGCCGAGGAACCGGCTCGCGGTCGCCCGCACGTAGAGGCCGCAGATGATCAGGATCACCATCGCCGCCCCCGCCTCGTTCTTGTGCGGGAAGATGCCCCGCCACAGCCCGGGATGGCTCGGATCGGAGTTCAGGTCGAAGGACGAGTGAATCGCGAGGTCGGGCACGAGCGCCACGGCGAGGTAGGACGCGACGAGGATGACGAGGGCGCTGCCGGCGAGCGTCATCGCGAACTGGCGCGGGGAGCGCGCGACGATCAGCACGCCGGCCGACAGCATCAGGGCGATCGCCATGAGCACGGCGCGTCGGATCGACAGCGACGGCTCGATCGACAGCAGCACGGTGGTCCCGAGCCAGCCTGCGCAGAGCAGCAGCGGCCAGGTCGCCAGCGGTCGCAGCCGCGCCGGCCCGAGCCGCCAGAGGGCCGCCGCCATCGCCGCCCCCAGGCCGAGGAAGATCACCTGCGTGAGCCCGCTGCCGTCCTCGGAGGCCGCGAGCGTCGAGCGGTTGGCGAGATCGTGGAACCAGAGGTGGTTCCACAGCACGACCAGCACCGTCCCATTCAGGAGCACGCGCATCCAGTCCGGAAGGTCGCCCGCGGCTGGAACCGCGGAAGACTCGACCCGTCCGATCCGCGTTGCGATCCCTGGAGCAGAAGACAAGCGAGCATTCCGTCCGAGCGTTTCGTCGGTTGACCAAGCCAGCGTAGCCCGGAACCGGCCCGGCGGTCACCGAGAACCAGCCCGAACCACCGCGCGACTTCGCGATAACCTTGACGCGCGGTCGCCGCTCAGCGCCGCCCGATCGTCATGGACTGCCGGCTCGCCGCCTGGGTCTTGAGGAAGGCGGCCATCTCCGCGAGCTCCGGGGCCTTCGAGCGGAAGGTCACCGAGAGCGCGAGCAGCGTGTCGGCGTGGTCGAGGCCCGGATAGACGCGCTCCTGCACCGGCACGCGGGCGTCGCGCAGCTTCGCGGCGAGGCTCTGCGTGTTGCGTGGGCGCACGAGGGTGTCGTCGGCGCCGGTGGCGAGGAAGGCCGGCGGCGCGCTCGGCCCGACGAAGGCCACCGGCTGGGTCGCGCGCGGATCGGGCGCCTGGCCGAACACCTTGCGGGTGGTGTCCTGGTCGAAGGGCAGGAAATCGTAGGGGCCGGACAGGCCCGCGACCGCGCGGATCACCTTCGGGTCGACGCCGGCCGCCTTGAGGTAGCGCGTGTCGAGGCCGAGCATCAGGGCGTTGTAGGCGCCGGCCGAATGCCCGGCCAGCACGATCCGGCGCGGGTCGCCGCCATAGGCCGCGATGTTGTCGCGCACCCAGGCGATGGCCGCGGCGCCGTCCTCGAGGAAGCCGGGGAAGGGCGCCTCCGGGTAGAGCCGGTAGTCCGGCAGCACGGTGACGAAGCCCTGGGCGGCCAGCGCTTGGCCTACGAAGGCGTAATCCGCCTTCGAGCCGCTCTGCCAGGATCCGCCGTAGAAGAACACCAGCACCGGCGCGTTCTCGGGGGCGTTGACCGGGACGTAGACGTCGAGCCTCCGGCGCGGGCCCTCGCCGAAGGGCTCGTCGCGCAGCACCTGCCGTCCGCCGGCATCGCGCGGGCCGATCGCGTCGAACAGGGCGAGGGGGGAGCAGGCGGCGATGCCGATCGCCGCGAGCGCGAGGCATGCCAGGCTGGCGAGAGCCGTGAAGATTCGTGTCATTCGATGTCCGATTGGGCCGCGAACGCCAGATGGCGCGCGGCTCGGGGCGGATTCATGACCGGATCGCGCCGAACTTCGTTCGTGCGTCAGGTGCGCAGCACGATGCAGGCGCCGCCGACGCTGCGGATGCGGCCGCACAGGCCGTCGGCCGCCTGCCGGCTCTCGGCCGGGATGCGGATGCGGTAGAACGCGCGGGTGCCGCGGTTGCGCAGGCGCGTACCGATGATCATCGGGCGGACCTCGCCGATCACCTTGGCGTAGGTGGCGCGCGCGCGGGAGAAGGTCGCCAGCGCCAGGGACTTCGAGAAGTTGCCGGCGAGCTGGATGCCCCACGGGGCGGCCGGCCCCTCGTTGGCACCGATGGCGAAGCGATCGCCGCGCGACGGGATGCGCAGGCTCGCCGTGACCTGGAGGCAGGTCTGCGGCTCGGGCGCAGGATCGGCCTTCGCGGCCTCCCGCGCCTTGGTCTCCGCGGGCTTGGTTTCCGCAAGTTTGGCCGCGCCGCCCGTGGTCTCGCCGCCTTCCGGCGGCCCCATCTCGATCCGCGCGGCGCCCCCGCGCCAATCCTCGGGGGGAGCGCCGGTGATCGCGAGCACGTAGGCGCGGGTCTCGGTGGGCAGGCCGCCGCTGCCGGCGAGCCAGTTCGTCACCCGCCCCGGGCCGCCGTTGTAGGCGGCCGCCGCCAGGCCGAGGTTGCCGAATTGCCGCTTCAGGTCGGCGAGCAGGTGGGCGGCGTGCGGGATCGCCTGCTCGGGGTCGAACGGGTCGACGAGCCCGCGCTCGCGGGCCGTGCCGGGCATGAACTGGGCGACGCCTTGCGCGCCGACCGGGCTGACCACGCCGACGCGGAACGCGCTCTCGCGCCAGATCAGCCGCGTCAGGAACGGCACCGGCAGGTCTCGCGCCCGCGCCGCCCCCTCGATCAGCCGGCACAACGCCTGCTCGACGGTCTCGGTCGCCCCGTCGGAGGGGAGGGCGTGCGCGGGCGTGGCCAGGAGGAGGACGGCGAGTGCGGAAAGCGCCAGCGCCTTCCTTGTCCCATCTGTAGGTGAGGCGAGCGGGCTCACAAGCCTCGCACACCCAGTCGTCACACCCTCTCCGTCATCCCGTGTCTGCGCAGCAGAGCCCGGGATCCAGAGCCGCCGACAGCGCAGAACCGAGCACGACCTGCGGTTCTGGATCCTGGGCTCGCCTTCGGCGCCCCGGGATGACGGGGAGGGGACGATCGGGGACGATCGCACTCGGCTCCGATGAGACGGGGGAATGCGCGATTCTGCAGAGGGAGGCGGGACGGGGCGCGAACGCGTATCTTTCGGTGACGACGTGGACGCTCGAGCGGAAACCGTCATGCCTCGCGATCGAGCCCTTTGGCGGCGGTCGGCGTGCGACCGCCCCGTGTCACCCGCTCCGATCTAGCATCCCGCGACCGGCGATCAATCCACGCGGTCACACCCAGGCGGGGCGATCCGTGCCGAGGCGCCGCGCCGGGAGCGGCCAGGCCATCGGCGCGCCGTCGATCGCCAGGGGCGGCCGCAAGCGATGCGCCGGCCCCCACGCCGTCGCCTCGACGGCGGCGGAGAAATCGCCGTCGGATTCCGGTGCGAGTTCCCCTGCCGACGCCGTCGGCTCGGTGTCGAGGAGCAGCTGCGCCGTGCGGGCCAGGGACAACCGCGCGCCGCCCGCGACCCCGTCCTGCAGGCGCCGCGCGACGAGGCGGATCGCGGCCGCCGCGAGGAGGTAGCCGGTGGCGTGGTCGAGGGCCTGGACCGGGAGCGGCACCGGCCGGTCGGCCCCGCGCCAGGCCTGGCCGGCCTCGGCGATGCCGCAGCTCATCTGCACGAGGCTGTCGAAGCCGCGTCGGCCGGCCCAGGGGCCGGTCCAGCCGTAGGCGTCGAGGCGCACGTCGATCAGGCCGGGCGCCAGGGCGCGGCGCGCGACCGCGCCGTAGCCGAGGCGGTCGAGGGCTTCGGGCCGGTAGCCGTGCAGGAGGAGGTCGGCGCCGGCGAGCATCGCCTCGAACACCGCGCGGTCGGCGCCCCGGCGCAGGTCGAGCCGGGCGCATCGCTTGCCGAGCGTCACGTCCGGCTCGATGGCCGGCTCGTTCCAGTCCGGCGGGTCGACGCGCAGCACCTCGGCGCCGTAGCCGGCGAGGAATCGCGTGGCGACGGGGCCGGCGAGCACCCGCGTCAGGTCGAGCACCCGCAGGCCGGCGAGCGGCCGATCGGGCCTCGGCCTCCAGGCGGTGGAGGCGGGCGCCGCGGGATCGAAGCCGACGAGGGGTTCTTCGGCCACCGCCGCCCCCTGCGGATGCGCCGCCCAGGCTGCGATCGAGCGCATCTCCGCCGCGCAGCCGCCCTCCGCGACGATCGCCGCCTCCAGCGCCGCCTTGTCCCAGCCGGCGACGGCGAGCGCCATGCCGTCGCGGTCGGATTGCGCGCCGAGCACGCGCTCGGCCGCCGCGCGGTGGTGCGGAGCGTTGGTGTGGAGCCGGATCCAGCCATCGCGGGTGCAATAGTCGCCCGCCACCGGGTCCCACGGGGCCGGCAGCGCCCACCCGATCGGGCGGAGCGAGGTGCGGAACCACAGGGAGGCGAGGCGCCGATCGACGGTGACGCCGGGCGCGGTGCCGACGAGGTCGGCGATGGCCAGCCCCGCCGCGGCGATGGAGCCGGCCGCCAGATCGGTCACCGGAAAGGCCGAGGGCAGGGCGCCGGTCCCCGCGAAGGCGAGGGCCACCCGGTCCGAGGGGCCGCCCAACGCATCCTGGATCGTCGCCGCGAAACGCTCCGCCGACATGCCGCCCCCTCGTTCAACCCGAGTTCGGTTCGCACGCGTGGTTCGCCGTCGGGCCGCCGCCGCGCTATACAGACGGGACATGTCCCGGAACGAACGCGATTGATGCCCGAGCCGCTGCTCTCCGTCGAGGATCTCTCGGTGGCCTTCCGCTCGCGCGAGGGCGAGAGCCGGGCCGTCGACGGCGTGTCCTTCACGATCCTGCCGGGCGAGACCGTGGCGCTCGTCGGTGAATCCGGCTCGGGCAAGTCGGTGACCGCGCTCTCGATCCTGCGGCTGCTGGACGGGGCCGCCCACCATCCGGGCGGGCGGATCGTATTCAAGGGCCGCGACCTGCTGGCGCTGCCCGAGCGCGAAATGCGCAAGGTGCGCGGCGCCGACATCACCATGGTGTTCCAGGAGCCGATGACCTCCCTGAACCCGCTCCACAGCATCGAGCGGCAGATCGGCGAGGTGCTGGGGCTCCACCGCGGCCTCTCGGGCAAGGCCGCGCGCGCGCGCATCCTCGAATTGCTGGAACTCGTGGGCCTGCGCGACGCGGCGCGGCGCATGGGCGCCTACCCGCACGAGCTTTCCGGCGGCCAGCGCCAGCGGGTGATGATCGCGATGGCGCTCGCCTGCGAGCCGGACCTGCTCGTCGCCGACGAGCCGACCACCGCCCTCGACGTGACCGTGCAGGCGCAGATCCTCTCGCTGCTGGCCGACCTGCAGAAGCGGCTCGGCATGGCGATGCTGTTCATCACCCACGACCTCGGCATCGTCGAGCGCATCGCCGCGCGGGTCTGCGTGATGCTCAAAGGCCGGATCGTCGAGGCCGGGCCGGTCGCCGAAGTGTTCTCGAACCCGCAGCACGACTACACCCGCCGCCTCATCGCCTCCGAGCCGGAGGGGCGCGGCAACCCGGTGGCGGCGGACGCCGAGGCCCTGGTCGAGGCCGGCCCGCTGAAGGTCTGGTTTCCCCTGAAGGAAGGCTGGCTCCGGCGCAAAGCCGGCTACGTCAAGGCCGTCGACGGCGTCTCACTGCGGGTCCGCGCCGGCGAGACCGTGGGCGTGGTCGGCGAATCCGGCTCGGGCAAGACGACGCTCGGCCTCGCGCTGCTGCGGCTCACCGCGTGCGAGGGGCCGATCGTCTTCCTCGGCCAGGACATCGAGCGCTACGGCGTCGCGGCGATGCGGCCGCTGCGCAAGGACATGCAGGTGGTCTTCCAGGACCCCTACGGCTCGCTCTCGCCGCGGATGTCCGTGGCCGACATCGTCGCCGAGGGTTTGGTGGTGCAGGACGTGCCGAAGCGCGAGCACCGTGCCATCGTCGCGCGGGCGCTCACCGATGTCGGGCTCGATCCGGCGGCGATGGACCGCTACCCGCACGAGTTCTCCGGCGGCCAGCGCCAGCGCATCGCCATCGCCCGCGCGATGGTGTTGGAGCCGCGCTTCGTCGTGCTCGACGAGCCGACCTCGGCGCTGGACCGCTCGGTGCAGGCGCAGATCGTGACGCTGCTGCGCGACCTGCAGCGGGCGCGCGGCCTCGCCTACCTGTTCATCAGCCACGACCTGAAGGTGGTGCGCGCGCTCGCGAACTACGTCCTGGTCATGCAGAACGGCGTGGTGGTGGAGGAGGGCCCAGCCGAGGAGATCTTCTCCCGGCCCAGGACCGACTACACCCGCACCCTGTTCTCGGCGGCCTTCGCGCTGAAGAGCGACAGCGTCGCCGACGTCGAGCCGGTCTAGGGCGATGGCGCGGGCGCTGCTCATCGTGCTCGATTCCGTCGGAATCGGCGGTGCGCCGGATGCCGAGCGCTACGGCGATGCGGGCTCCGACACGGTCGGCCACATCGCCGAGGCCTGCGCCGCGGGGCGCGCCGACCGCGCCGGCCTGCGGAGCGGCCCGTTGCGCCTGCCGCATCTGGCCGGCCTCGGGCTCGGGCTCGCCTGCGAGGGCGCGTCGGGACGGATGCCGCCGGGGCTCGCGCCGCCAGCGGAAATCCTCGGCGCCTGGGGCCATGCGGTGGAGACCGCCGCCGGCAAGGACACGCCCTCGGGCCATTGGGAGATCGCCGGCCTCGCGATGCGCGAGCCGTGGGGGTACTTCCCCGACACGCGGCCGGCCTTCCCAGCGGCCTTGATCCGGGACCTGATCCGCCTCGGCGACCTGCCCGGCATCCTCGGCGACAGCCACGCCTCCGGCATCGCGATCATCGACGCGCTCGGCGCCGAGCACCTCCGGACCGGCAAGCCGATCTGCTACACCTCCGCAGACAGCGTCTTCCAGATCGCGGCCCATGAGGAGGCCTTCGGCCTCGAGCGCCTCTACGCGCTGTGCCGGACCGCGCGCCAGTTGTGCGACGCCTACCGCGTCGGCCGCGTGATCGCGCGACCGTTCACCGGCACGGGAGAAGCCGGCTTCCGCCGCACGAGCAACCGCCGAGACTTCTCCGTCGCCCCGCCCGGCGACACCCTGCTCGACCGGCTCGCGACTGCGGGCCGCGACGTGGTCAGCGTCGGCAAGATCGGCGACATCTTCGCGCATCGCGCCACCGGCCGCGAGGTCAAGCCCGGCGGTAACGGCGCCTGTCTCGACGCCGCGATCGACGCGCTCGGACGCCTTCGCGACGGCGGGTTCGTCTTCGCCAACCTCGTCGACTTCGACAGCGAGCACGGCCACCGTCGCGATGTGCCGGGCTACGCCGCCGAGCTCGAAGCGTTCGACGCCCGCATCCCCGATATCCGCGCGGCGCTGCGCCCGGGCGACCTCTGCCTCGTCACCGCCGACCACGGCAACGACCCGACCTGGCACGGCACCGAGCACACCCGTGAGCAGGTGCCGGTCCTGGCCTTCGGATCGGACATCGCGCCGCGGGCGCTGGGACGCCGGGCGTCGTTCGCCGACATCGGCGCCGCGGTCGCCCTCCATCTCGGCCTACCGCCGGTTGCCGGAACGCCTCTCCTGTGAGGACCTTCTCGATGCGCGACGACGACGAGCAGGTGAAGCGCCCGGTCCACCACGAGGTCGGCCAGCCGCTCGACACCCTGTCGGTGGACGAGATCGATCACCGGATCGCGCTGCTGAACGCCGAGATCCGGCGGCTCGAAGCCGCGCGGACGGCGAAGCAGGACGCGCTCGGCGCGGCGGACGCGTTCTTCAAGCGCTGACGCGCAAGCCGGCCGCGTCAGTAGCGGGTCGTCAGCGCGTTCAGCCAATCCGGCGCGGCGTCGACCAGCACCGCCTCGATCCGCTTGTCGGCGCCGAGCACGATGACGAGGCCGGTGACGACGAGGATCGCGCCCAACGCCGCCTTCATCCCCTTGCCGACCCGCATCAGCCGGTCGCGCCAGCCGACCAGCACGGATCGCGACAGGGCGCCGAGGACCAGGAGCGGCAGGGCCGCGCCGAGGCCGAACACCAGCATCGTCAGCCCGACCGTCCAGAGGTCGCGGCCCTGCGCGGCGAGGATCGAGGCGGCACCGAGCGTCGGGCCGACGCAGGGGCTCCAGACCGCGCCGAGCAGCAGCCCGACGCCGAACTGGCCCCAAAGGCCGGTGGTGGAGAAGCCGCCGAAGCGGGTCTCGGTCCAGTTCGCCACCGGGCCGGCGGCCACCGCGAGGCGCGTCTGCGCCATCGGGACCAGCAATACGAGTCCGACGAGGATCAACAGGATCGCGGCGACGCGGCGGAACACGTCGCCGTCGAGCCCGAGGCCGAAGCCGATCGTCGCGACGAACAGGCCGATCGCCACGAACGACAGCGCCAGCCCACCCGCCAGCGCCGCCGGGCCGAAGCGGTGCTCGGAGGCCGCCGCGCCGAGCACCAGCGGCAGCAGGGGCAGGACGCAGGGCGAGAGCGTCGAGAGCAGGCCGGCGAGGAGCGCGAGGCCGAGGCTGACGATCATCGAACCCCCGAGCCGATCAAAGCGTCTTCTCGACTAGCCCCTCGATCCATTCGGGCTGGGTCTCGCCGACCGAGCGCCCGGTCTCGACGCTGCCCTTGTAGGCGATCAGCGTGCTTTGGGTGCGGACGTCGAGCTTGCGAAGCAGGTCCTTCTGGCTGTCGAAGTCGATGTCGAAGATCTGCAGATCCTTGAAGCGCGGGTCGGTGCTGAGCTTGGCCAGGATCGGCTTCTGCGTCTTGCAGATCGGGCACCAGGGCGCGCTCACCTCGACGAGGATCGGCTTGCCGGCCTTTTGCGCGGCGTCGAACGCCTCCTGGGAGTAGGGCTTCATCTCGCCGGCCTGCGCCGTGGCGACGGTCAGAGCTTCGAGGGCCAAGGGCGCGAGGGCGAGGAGCGCCAGGAGCGTACGGCGGATCATGGCTGGTGTTTCCCGATGGCGAAGGCCTGGCCGTGGGCGGCCAAGCAGATCCGTGATGATCAGTTGCTGGCGGCGGGCACCGGGAAGGTGTGGTCGAACGTGCCGCCCTGGCTATCCGTGGCCGCCACCTTGACCGGCGCGGCGCCTTCGGGCCGCATCTCGAAGCCGATCACCGGGTTCGACGAGATCGAGATGTCGCCCTCCATCGTGAAGACGTTCCGCGCGCCCTGGCTGACGCTGATCCGGTCGAGGTAGCGCGCCGGCGTATACTCGCGCGAGACCTGGTTCATCTGCATGCCGGAGAAGTTCGGGTGGCGGATCATCAGCGTCGCCTGCACCACCTTGTCGGCGGCGGGGTCGGCGAACTTCATACGCATGTCGCCCATGCCCTTCAGCGCGTCCGCTTCGGTCATGCCCATGGGAGCCGAGCAGCCGCCGGACGCCTTGACGAAGATCTCCGACGCCACGAGGCGCCCGTCCCGGGTCTCGGCCACCGCGTGGACGTTGGAGTAGGTGTTCACCCGCACGCGCATCTTGAGCTGCGCCGGGTCGCCCGCGGGCCCGAAGTCGACGTGGGCGGCGAGCGGCGCCGGGTTGTCGTCGATGATCAGGTACAGGCCCTTCACCTGGTCCTTGTCGGCGACGGTGAGCGTCACCGGAACCAGGGCGGCGTCTTCGGCGCGCACCGGCATGTCGATCGCCACCAGCTTGCCCGCCTCGACTTTGCGGTCGCCGAACACCTGCTGCTGCAGCTCCTTCCAGCGGGCCGCGCGCTCGGCCTCGCCGTCGCCGGCGGCCGCGAGCGCCGCGCCAGACGACGCGAAGGCGGGCAGGAGGATCGCGGCGGCGAAGAGGGAGTCTCGGATCGGGCGGCGCATGGCGTTCTCCTCGGGGTCTTGTTCGTTGCAGCGGTGCTCTTGGTGACACCGTCCTATCCAATACGTCATAGGGCCGCGCGCGCGCTGCGTCTGTGATCGCGGTCACAATCGTGGGGTGCGGCTGGTCAAGTTATAGTGCGCAGCGGGTCGGCGCGGCGCGGATCGCCCGGTCGCGAGCGAGGCCGAGGCAGCGCTAGGGATGTCACGGCGCGGCTTCCCGCAGCGCCCGCTCGTCCGCGGCGAGCTGCAGCAGCTCCGCCGCGCCGACCGCCTCCATCGGCGCGCGGATGCGGATGGCCCGCGTCGCCTCGCCGGCCCGCATCACCAGCACGACGGTCTCGATGTCGGGGCAGCCGGGGTCTGCGCAGGCGATCTCGTTGACGGTGATCGCGTCGCCTTCGCCGAGGCTCAGCGCCACCGTGCAGGCGGCTTTCACGCGCTTGGCGAGCTGCACCTGCTCGGCGGAGCGGGCGCGCCACGCCTTCAGGCTGACGAAGGCCATGCTCTCGAATCCCCGGATCTTTTCCTGCGGTCGCGTGGCGGCGCGGGCGCCTTCCTTTTTGCGGCGCAGGCGATGAAACACTGTTGCATCACCCGTGTCCACCAAGCCTCAGCCGGCGACGGATCGTCTACCGGTAGACCGAACGCTGTCGGGCCGCGCCCATTTTCTGGTAAGCTCGCGCCTGCGCCGAAACAAACGCGACGTTCGCTCGTAAACGTCGCGCGCCCGTGTCCGGGGCTGCAGGTGAGGAGTACCCGGTGCGACCCTGGCGCGACGGACCCGCTGATCGACGCGGCTACCACCACGGCAACCTGAAAGAGGCGCTGATCGAGGCGGCGCGCAGGTTCATCGCCGAGCGCGGCATCGGCGGCTTCACCCTGGTCGACGCGGCGCGCCTCGTCGGCGTCACCCCGGCCGCGCTCTACCGGCATTTCCGTGGGCGCGAGGCGCTGCTCGAGGAACTCGCCGGCCGCGGCTTCGCCGAGCTCGCCGAACGGCTGGCGCGCGCGCTCACCGCCCGCGGCACCCCTTTGGAGCGATTCACGCGGATGGGCGAAGCCTACCTCGCCTTCGCCGAAGAGGAGCCCGGCTACTACGCGGCGATCTTCGAGACCCGCGGCGTCAACGTGCCGAACGAAGCCGGCCCGCGTCCGAGCCCGTTCGACCTGCTGGTGGAAGCGCTGCAATCGACCTTTCCGGACGGGTTCGGCGGGGTCGCCCCGCGCTTCATCGCGCTGGAGGTCTGGGCGCTGTCGCACGGGCTCGCGACCCTCGCCGCCGCCGGCCACCTGCCGAAGGGGCCGGGCATTCCCGACACCTACGAATTGCTGCGCGCCGGCGTCCTCGCCCTCGTCCACGGTGCCGCCGCCGGAAAGCCATCGGCCGGCGCCGGGCCCGCCCCTTGAAAGCGATCTGACGCACCCGCATGTTAACGCTGTTCACATGAACAGCGGAGCCTTACCGTGAGCACATCCTCTTCCTCTCCCTGGACGGGCGGCAAGGTCAGCCGTTGCGGTCCGTTCCCGCGCCGCTCGATCGAGATCGGCGCCATCGTCGTCAGCTTCATCTACTGGTGGCCCGTCGGCCTCGCCCTCGTGGCGTGGAAGGTCGCCGGCTATCCGGCGCTCGGGGAGCTGCGCGACTACGCCAAGCGCGGCGCCGCGGGCTGGGAGGGCGGCACCGCCAGGGCTTCGCGCTTCGCCCGTTCGTTCGACGCATCCAACCGCCGCGGCGCCACCGGCAACTGGGCCTTCGAGGAGTACCGCAAGGCCGAGCTCGACCGGCTCGACGCCCAGCGCCGCGCCCTGCAGGAGGAGAGCCGCGCCTTCGCCGAGTTCGTCGAGGAGCTGAAGCGGGCCAAGGACCGCGACCAGTTCGACGCCTTCATGGCCAAGCGCCGGGCCGACGGCGAGGGCAAGACCTTCAACGCCTGAGGCGTCGCCGGGTTGGTGGATCGAGGGCCTTCCGCGCGAGCGGGAGGCCCTTTTTCTTCGTCCTCGCGTTGCGCCGGCGCGCGCCGTTCGGCAAAGCGGAGGCGGGTGCGACGGGAGGACACGATGAGCCAGGCAACGGTCACGGTGGTCGAACACCCCCTCGTCCAGCACAAGCTCACGCTGCTGCGCGACAAGAACCGCTCGACGCAGGGCTTCCGCAACCTGCTCAACGAGATCGGGATGCTGCTCGCCTACGAGGTGACGCGCGACCTGCCGCTGGAACCGGTTACGATCGAGACGCCGATCCAGGTGATGGAGGGGCGGCAGATCCAGGGCAAGAAGCTGGTGCTCGCCCCGATCCTGCGGGCCGGCGTCGGCTTCCTCGACGGCATGCTGTCGCTGCTGCCCTCGGCCCGCGTCGCCCATGTCGGGCTTTATCGCGACCCGGAGACGCTGGAGGCGATCGAGTACTACTTCAAGGCGCCCTCGGACCTCGCCGACCGCACGGTGCTGGTGCTCGACCCGATGCTGGCGACCGCGAACTCCGCCATCGCCGCACTGACGCGCCTGAAGGCGCGCGGCGCGCAGGACCTGCGCTTCGTCTGCCTGCTCGCCGCCCCCGAGGGCGTCGCCCGGCTCCAGGCCGCCCATCCCGACGTGCCGATCTGGACGGCAGCGATCGACAGCCACCTCAACGACCACAGCTACATCGTGCCGGGCTTGGGCGACGCCGGCGACCGGATGTACGGCACGCGCTGAAGCCGGCGGGCTTGCCAACGGGGCGCATGGCGGCAACTAGGGGCGAGCCCCTTGGAGGAGACCGCCCGATGACGACGCTGCCCGAGACCATGCGCCAGGTCTGCTTCAACGGCTTCGGCGGCCCCGAGGTGATCGGCACCGAGACGGTGCCGCTGCCGAAGGCCGGTCCGGGTCAGGTGCTGATCGAGGTGGTGTCGGCCGGCGTCAACCGTCCCGACGTGATGCAGCGCGGCGGCAAGTATCCGCCGCCGAAGGGCGCCACCGCCGTGCCGGGCCTGGAAGTCGCCGGCCGCATCGCCGCCCTCGGCGAGGGCGTGTCCGGGCTGTCGCTCGGCGACGAGGTCTGCGCCTTGGTGATCAGCGGCGGCTACGCCGAGTTCGCCGTCGCCGAGGCCGGCCATTGCCTGCCGAAGCCCAAGGCGCTGTCGCTCGTCGATGCCGGCGGCATCCCGGAGACGTTCTTCACGGTCTATTCCAACGTCGTGCAGCGCGGCCGGCTCACATCCGGCGAGACCTTCCTGGTCCACGGCGGATCGAGCGGCATCGGCTCGACCGCGATCCAGATCGCCAAGCACATGGGCGCACGCGTGTTCGCCACCGCCGGCTCGGCCGAGAAGTGCGCCTTCTGCGAAAAGCTCGGTGCGGACGCAGCGATCAACTACCGCGAGGCGGACTTCGCCGAGGAGATCCAGCGCCTCACCGACGGCAAGGGCGTCGACGTGATCCTCGACATGATCGGCGCGAGCTACCTCGCCAAGAACCTCGCCTCGCTCGCGATCGAGGGGCGCCTCGTGCTCATCGCGCTGATGGGCGGCAACAAGGCCGAGACCCTCAACATCACGCCGATCATGATCAAGCGGCTGACCTTCACCGGCGCGACGCTTCGGCCGCGGCCGAGCGCCGAGAAGGCGGGCATCGCCGACGGTCTGCGCCGCGACGTGTGGCCGGAGCTCGATGCCGGCCGCATCCGCCCGGTGATCCACGCGACCTTCCCGTTCGAGGAGGCGCAGAAGGCCCACGAGCTGATGGAATCGAGCGCCCACCTCGGCAAGATCCTGCTCGTCACCGGCCGCTGAGGGCGGTCGGCGGCGGCCATCACAGGAACCCCCGGCAAAGGCCCCGCGTTTGCCGGGTCGAGAACGCGTGCCGGCCTTCGGCGCGCGGCGGCGCCCTTACGGCGTTTCGGTGAGGTGTGAGAATGGTCGAGCAGGTTCCCAATCAGAACGCACGCCAGGGCGAGCGCGGCAAGTCGATGCTCTGGGTGCTGGTCGGCAGCCTCGTGCTGCTCGCCGTGGCCACGATCGGCCTGCTGACCTGGAACGGCGCCAACGCGCCGAAGGACTACGCCAGCCAGAGCCAGGACGCGTCGCGCAAGGAGGTCACCGGGTCGGTGACGGGCTCGAACAACGCGCCGTCCTCGAGCAACACGAGCGGCGTGCCGGCCGGCAACCCGACCTACCCGCAGCCGGCCCAGCCGAGCGCGAACGGCAACCAGCCGAAGTAGGCGCTGTGCGCAGCCCGGCCCGCGCTCAGCGGGTCGGGACCGGCGTTTCGCCGCGATAATCGTAGAAGCCGCGCTTGACCTTGCGGCCGAGCCAGCCGGCCTCGACGTACTTCACCAGGAGCGGGCAGGGCCGGTACTTCGAATCCGCCAGCCCCTCGTAGAGCACCTGCATCACGGAGAGGCAGGTATCGAGGCCGATGAAGTCGGCGAGCTGCAGCGGGCCCATCGGGTGGTTCGCGCCGAGGCGCATGGCGGTGTCGATCGACTCCACCGACCCCACGCCCTCGTAGAGCGTGTAGATCGCCTCGTTGATCATCGGCAGCAGGATGCGGTTGACGATGAAGGCCGGGAAGTCCTCCGACATCGTCGAGGTCTTGCCGAGCTTGGCGATGAAGGCCTTGGCCGACTCGTAGGTCGGGTCCTCCGTCGCGATGCCGCGGATCAGCTCGACGAGCTGCATCACCGGCACCGGGTTCATGAAGTGGATGCCGATGAAGCGCTCCGGCCGGTCGGTCGAGGCGGCGAGCCGCGTGATCGAGATCGACGAGGTGTTGGTCGCGATCAGCGCATCCGGGCGCAGCGACGGGCACAGGGTCGAGAAGATCTGGCGCTTGGTCGCCTCGTGCTCGGTGGCGGCCTCGATGACGAGGTCGCAGGGGCCGAGGTCGTCGTAGCTGCGCGCGGCGACGATGCGCTCGCGCACCTCGCGGCGGTGGCTCTCGTCGATCGTGCCCTTCGAGACCTGGCGGGCGAGGGTGCCGTCGATGTTGGCGAGCCCCGCGTTGAGCCGATCGGGATCGCGGTCGTTCAGCAGAACGTCGAGGCCGGCCGCAGCGCAGACGTGGGCGATGCCGCTTCCCATCTGCCCGGCACCGATGATGCCGACCCGCTTGATATCGATGCCCATCTGTCGATCCATGCCCCCGACGCCCACAACCGGAGCGGCTGCCGAGCTTTCCTGCGCTGCACGGTCCCCGATCCACCGCGAAAGCAGCACGGACTGCGCAGCAGATCTTTTAGCGCCTTCACCGGCCCCGGTGGAACCCGTCGCGCTACTTAAGACGCGACAGGTTCGACGGGACGCCCCGATCCGTCATCGCACGGATCGGGACAGAGAACTGAAGCCTCGCCTCAGTTGCCTTTGGCCTTGCCGATCTCGGCCTGCAACTCCGGCACGATCTGGAACAGGTCGCCGACGAGGCCGTAATCCGCCACCTGGAAGATCGGGGCGTCCTCGTCCTTGTTGATCGCGACGATGACCTTCGAGTCCTTCATGCCGGCCAGGTGCTGAATCGCGCCGGAGATGCCGACCGCGACGTAGAGGTCGGGCGCCACCACCTTGCCGGTCTGGCCGACCTGCCAGTCGTTCGGGGCGTAGCCGGCGTCGACGGCCGCGCGCGAGGCGCCGACGGCGGCGCCGAGCGTGTCGGCCAGCGGCTCGATCAGCTCCTTGAACTTGTCGGCCGAGCCGAGCGAGCGCCCGCCGGAGACGATGCTCTTGGCGGCGGCCAGCTCCGGCCGGTCGGACTTGGCGATCTCCTCGCCCTTGAAGGTCGAGCCGCCGGCGGCGGGCGCCGCCGCCGTGACCGCCTCGACCGGAGCCGCGGCGCCGCCCACACCGGTCGCCTTGAAGGCGGCGGTGCGGACGGTGATCACCTTCTTGCCGGCGCCGGCCTGGACCGTCTGGATCGCGTTGCCGGCGTAGATCGGGCGCTCGAACGTGTCGGGCGAGATCACCTTCATGATGTCGGAGATTTGCGCCACGTCGAGGAGGGCGGCCACGCGCGGCAGGATGTTCTTGCCGGTGGTGGTCGCCGAGCACACGATCGCGTCGTAGGGCTCGGCGATGGCGACGATCAGGGCGGCGACCGGCTCGGCCATGTCGTGGTCGTAGGCCGCGTCGTCGGCGAGCAGCACCTTGTCGACGCCGTCGAGCTTGGCGGCCGCGTCGGCGGCGCCCTTGCTGCCGGCGCCGACGACGAGGGCGTGGATGGGGGCGCCGAGTTCCTTGGCGGCGGTGAGCGCCTTCAGGGTGCCGTCCTTGATCTCGGACTGGCCGTGCTCGACGAGGAGGAGGGTGGTCATCGGTTCAAACCTCTGATCTCGGATGGGGCGCGCGCTCGACCGGGAGCGGGAGCGCGCGCAGTCGGGACTAGATGACGTTGGCCTCGGTCTTCAGCTTCTGCACGAGCTCGGCGGCCGAGCCGACCTTGACGCCGGCGGAGCGGCCCGGCGGCTCGGTGGTCTTGAGCACCTTGAGCTTCGGGGTGACGTCGATGCCCAGTGCGTCGGGCGACATCTCCTCCAGCGGCTTCTTCTTCGCCTTCATGATGTTGGGCAGCGAGGCGTAGCGCGGCTCGTTGAGGCGCAGGTCCGTCGTCACGATCGCCGGCAGCTTGAGCGACACCGTCTGCAGGCCGCCGTCGACCTCGCGAGTCACGTCGAGGCTGCCTTCGCCCGCCTCGATCTTGAAGGCGAAGGTGCCCTGCGGCCAGCCGAGCAAAGCCGCGAGCATCTGGCCGGTCTGGTTGGAATCGTCGTCGATCGCCTGCTTGCCGAGGATCACCAGCTCGGGGCTCTCCTTCTCGACGATCACCTTCAGGATCTTGGCCACCGCGAGGGGCTCGCAGACCGTATCGGTCTTCACCAGGATCGCACGGTCGGCACCCATGGCGAGCGCGGTGCGCAGCGTCTCCTGGGCCTGCTGCGGCCCGATCGACACGGCCACGATCTCGGTGACCTTGCCCTTCTCCTTCAGGCGAATCGCTTCCTCGACCGCGATCTCGTCGAAGGGGTTCATCGACATCTTCACGTTGGCGAGTTCGACCCCCGAGCCGTCGGCCTTGACGCGAATCTTGACGTTGTAATCGACGACCCGCTTGACGGGCACCAGAACCTTCATGGCGGTCTACTTCCTCCGCGTTCGGATTGTTTTGATCGGTGGAAACCGGAGCGCCGCGATCGGCCGCTCGCACAGGGCGCGGACCGTAACGGCCACATTTCCGCCTTGTCAACGCGGCGCGCGCCCGCGCTTTCGAAAAGCCGCGGCCGGCCGACGAAGGGCGTTCGCTTCTACGGTACGGAGATGGGCGCGTGCGGCCCGGCTCTTTGCAGCCGGTGCTTGCTACCGGTTCTTGCCCGGCACCCAGAGCACGTCGTCGACGCCGTCCGAGTTGGCGGCGCGGCTCGCCACGAACAGGAAGTCCGAAAGGCGGTTGAGGTACTTGAGCGCTTCCGCGGAGACGATCTCACCCTCGGTCGCCGCGAGCGCGACAGCAAGCCGCTCGGCGCGGCGGCTGACGGTGCGGGCGAGGTGGAGGGCGGCGGCCGCCGGGGAGCCGCCGGGCAGCACGAAGGACTTGAGCGGGGCGATGTTAGCGTTCAGCGCGTCGATGTCGGCTTCGAGCCGGGCGACCTGCGAGGCCACGATCCGCAGCGGCTCGTAGGCCGGGGGCGTGTCGCTCGGCGGCGTCGCGAGGTCGGCGCCGAGGTCGAACAGGTCGTTCTGGATCGCGCCGAGCATCGCGTCGAGGCGCGGCTCGGCGTGCTGGCGGGCGAGCCCGACGCAGGCGTTGGTCTCGTCGACGGTGCCGTAGGTCTCGACCCGCAGGTCCGCCTTCGAGCGGCGCTGCCCGTCGGCGAGCGCCGTGGTGCCCTTGTCACCGGTCCGTGTGTAGATGCGATTGAGGATGACCACGGGTCCGCCGACGCTTTCAGATCAGAAGGTGTAGCCGAGCTTGCCGCCGAAGTTCGTCAGGCCGCGATTCTCGCCGCACAGGCCGGCGTTCGACATGTGCTCGACGGTCGCCATCACGCTCCAATGCTCGGTGATGCGGAAGCCCAGCGCCGCCGCCTCGCGGAACAGCGGCGAGCAGCCGAGCGAGTTGAAGCCGTAGGGGGCGAGCGCCTTCGGGCCGGTATAGCCGTTATGCGCGGCGCCGCCGAAGAAGCCGTCGATGAAGACGCGGCGGTCGAAGGTCTCGGGGAACAGGTCCACCGACCAGGTGGCGCCGAGGTAGGCATAGCTGGTCCGGCCGCCGGTGTTGTAGCTGCCGCCCACGGTCGCGCGCGGCACGAACGCCTGCCAGAACGGGTCGGCGCTCACCAGCGGCTTCGTGAATAGGATTTCGCCGTTGACGTTCTGCTTCTCGAAGCCGGGAAGCTTGCCCTCGGCGCTTCCGGGATCCTGCACCGAGCCACCGATCCGAACCTCGGAGACGATGCTGAGGGGCTGCACCGGCGGCGCGTAGGCCGCGGGCCGCGGCGCGTACCCGAGATCGGCCGCCGCGACGGGCGAGGCGATCGCGAGGGCCAGCGCGCCGGCGACGAGACGGTGGAAGGTGGGCTTCATGCGGGAACGGATCCGGATTGAACCCGGAATCCCTAGCATGCTTGGCTGCGCCCGGATCGCCGTTTCATCCGCGCCGGGGTGGAATGCCGACCGGTGCGGCCCGCCGGTCACAGTCGCGCGCCCTCAGGCGGAGCGCCACCAAGCCACGCCCATGATCACCAGGATCGCCACGAACTGCAGCAGCACGCGCAGCCGCATCAGGCGTTGCGACAGGTTCGCGTCGCCGCCACGCATCATGTTGGCGAGGCCGAGGAGGAGGATGACGGCCACCGCGAGGCAGGCGACGAGGACGAGGGTGTTGCCGGACATGGTGGGGGGATCTCGCAGAGCGTTCGGCGCCGCTTATAGAGGCTTCGCGGCGGCGGCGGCAGGGGCGAAGCGCCGCTGGCGCCAGGACGGGCTCCCCCGCTAGCACAGAGACGCCTCCAGAGCCGTCATTCCGGGCTCGCCTGCGGCGCCCCGGAATGACGGGCCGCGCAGGACGGTCGGCGGCGTGCCATCAGTTCCGGCGCAGCAGCCGCTCGAAGTAGTCGAGTTCTTCCTGCGGACGCGTCGGGTCGCCGAGCTTGCGCCGCAACTCCTCCATGATCCGGCGCGCCCGCTGGACCGCGGATTCGTCGGCCGTCGGCACGCGCACGCGGCCATCGCTCATGTCGCGCCCGCGGGTCGGGCGGCCGAGCGGGTCGTCGTCCTTGGCGCCGGCCTGGCCCTGCTGGCCCGGCTGCTGGCCGTCGGGCTTGTCGCCCTGGCCTTCGCCCTCGGCTTCGGCCGATTCCTGCATCTGTTGCTGCATGCCGTCGGCGCCGCGCTTGAGCCCGTCCAGCGCACGGCCCTGCGCGTCGACGGCGTCGCCCTCTTGCCCGTCCTTCAGCGCGTTCTCGGCCTCGCGCATGGCATCCTCGGCATCGGACAGGCCTTCCTCGCCCTTCATGCCGTTCTCCTTCATGCGGTTCTGCAGGTCCTGCAGGCGCTCGCGCAGGGCCTGCTGGCGTTCGCCGACGCCGCCCTGCTGGCCCTTCTGCTGGCCCTTGCCCTGCTGCTGTCCCTGTTGACCCGGCTCCCCTTGGCCCTGTTGGCCTTGCCCCTGTTGACTTTGCCCCTGTTGACTTTGGCCCTGCTGGCCGGGGCTCTGCTGCCCCCGCTGGCCGGGCTTCTGCCCCTGCTGGCTGCGGTTCGGCGGCCGCTGGCCCTGCTCGGGGCCGGGCTTCTCCTGGCCTTCCTTGAAGGTCTCGTCGCGCAGGCCCTGCTGCTCGCGGGCCATCTGGTCGAGCTCCTTCATCTGCTTCTGCATCTCGCGGGCGGTCGGATCGGACTTGCCGCCCTGCTCGGCGCTCTGCAGGTTCTCGAGGATGTTGCGCAGCTGCTCCATCAGGCGCTGCGCCTCGGCGGTGTCGCCGCGCTTCATCGCCTCGGCCATGTCCTTGAGCATCTTGTCGAGGTCGTCCGGCGTCACCGACTTCGATGGCTGGCCCTGCTTGTCGCGCGAACCCTGCTCGCGCGGCTGCTTGCTCTGCTTCTCGGCAAGCTCCTTCATGAATTTGTCGAGCGCCTGCTTCAGGTCCTGCGTCAGGCGCTTGATCTCGTCGTCGGGGGCCCTCTTGTCGATCGCTTCCTTGAGCCGGTCCTGCGCCTGCCGAAGCTTCTTCTCGGTGTCCGAGAGGTCGCCGTCTTCGATCTTGAGAGCCATCTCCCAAAGCAGGTCCGCCACCTCGGTGAGGGCGGCGTCGTTCCCGGCCGCGCGCAGGCGGCGCGCCGCGGTCTTCAGGCCGAGGAACACGCCCGGCTGCGGCGTGAACAAATCCGGTGCGACAAGCAGGGCGTCGAGCGCCATCTGCACCCGGACGCGACCTTCGTCCGGCGTCACGACGAGGCGGCGGCGCTCTTCTGCCAGCGCCCGCGCCAGGGGATCGCGGAACGGGCGAGCCGGCAGCACCATCTCGGTCGTCGGCGTGCGGCCTTCCTGGCCGGCCTCGTCCTTGACGAGGTACGTGAAGCGCACCCGCGCGCCGGACCAGGGGTTGTCGGTGAGGTCGACGAGCGTCTTGGTGTCGGTCTCGCCGTTGGCGTCGCCGGGCAGGGCCAGGGCGATCCGCGGCGGCGGCACCAGCGAGCGCGTACCCTCGATCGGCTCGACGACCCCCTCGGCGGAGGCGATGCCGTAATCGTCCTTGGCGCGATAGCTGAGGTTGAAGGTGCCGCGCCCGTTCACCTCGGGCCCGCCGACGGCGTGGACCTCCGGCGGCAGGTCGGGGATCGCCTCGACCACCAGGCGCTGAATCTGGCCCGGCGCCGCGATGGTCAGCGCGGCGCTCGGGCCGACGATTTGGAACCGGTCCTCGCGCAGGTCCGGCCGCGGCTCCTTGCCGGGCACGGCCTTGAGGCCGGCATCCGGCGTCAGCACCGTCTGCGCCGGACTTTCGCCCGCGATGCGCACGATCAGCTGCGAGTTCACCGGCACGCGCAGGCGCTGCTCGCCCCCGGACATGGCGACCGCCAGCGGCGGAAGCCGGGTGTAGAGCGGCGGGTCGATCCAGGCGTCGATGCGGTAGCTCGGCCCGGCGGATGCGGCTTCGCGCCAGTCGAACGCGCTGCCGAGGCGCTCGCGCCATTCCGGGCCGGCGACGAACAAGCTCGCCACCGCCGCGACCACGAGGCCGGCGCGCAGGGCGAACGGGTCGTGGCGCGGCATGCCCGGGCGCGGCAGGCCGACGCGCAGCCGCGCGACCGCGGCGGCGGCGCGGGCCTGGTGCAACGCCCACAGGGCGCGCGTGTCGGGGTCGGCGGTGCCGACGGCCAGCGTATCCTCTATCGTCGAGGCCGGCGCATGGGTCAGCGCCCCGTCGCGCGCGGCCGCCTCGCGGTCGATGCGGGCGAGCGCGGCGCGCCGGTCGGCCCGGCGCAGGCGCACGAGCGGCGACAGGACGGCGACGAGCGCGGCAGCGAAGGCGACGAGGCCAACGATGCGCCAGGTGGCGGGGAGATCGAGCCAGAGACCGAGCCAGGACACGGCGAGGAACGCCAGCACGACGCCCAAGCCCCGCCACAGCAGCGGCCAGGCCCGCTCCCAGAAGCCGGCGGCGCTGGCCTGCGCCACGAGCCGGTCGAGCTGCGCGGCGGTGTCGGATCGCTTCGGATCGGTTCTGCTCACGCCCGCAATCGCCTCGCCGCTCTCGAACCTGCATCTTTCTGCAGGCAGGCTAGCATGGTGGGCATCGTGCGCGTGCGGGTCAAATCCGCTCAGGGCGGAGCAAGGGCCGTTAGTCGTGCGACTGGATGAAGTTGCGCACAAGCGGGTAGGTCTGCCCTTCCCACTTGCGGCCCGAGAACACGCCATAGTGGCCGACGCCGGCCTGGAGGTGGTGGCTGCGCATGTGCGGGGGCAGGCCGGTGCAGAGGTCGTGCGCCGCCATGGTCTGTCCGACGGCGCAGATGTCGTCGCGCTCGCCCTCGACCGTCATCAGCGCGGTCTTGCGGATCGAGCGCATGTCGATCGGGTTGCCACGGTAGGTCAGCTCGTTCTTGGCCAGGGTGTAGTCCTGGAACACCGTCTTCACCGTCTCGATGTAGAATTCCGCCGCCAGGTCGAGCACGGCGAAGTACTCGTCGTAGAACCCGGCGATCGCGTCGGCCTTCTCGACCTCGCCGTTGGCCATGTGCCAGAACAGGTCCGCATGGCCCTGCATGTGTCGCTTGGTGTTCATCGACACGAAGGCCGAGACCTGCACGAAGCCGGGGTAGACGCGCCGGCCGGCGCCCTTGTGGCGCCGGGGCACGGTGGAGATCAGGTTCTTCTCGAACCACTCGATCGGCTTCGAGGTGGCGAGCGCGTTCACCGAGGTCGGGCTGATGCGGCAATCCACCGGGCCGGCCATCAGCGTCATGCTGCGGGGCGCGGCCGAATCCTTGGTCTCGGCCATGACTGCGGCGGCGGCGAGCGCCTGCACGGTCGGCTGGCACACGGCGAGCACGTGGGCGGGGCCGCCCATCGCCCCGAGGAACTGCACGAGGTGGCCGACATAGTCGTCGAAGCCGAAGGCGCCATCCGAGAGCGGCACGTCGCGGGCGTTGTGCCAATCGGTGATGTAGACGTCGTGGTCGGGCAGCAGGGTCTTCACCGTGCTCCGCAGCAGCGTCGCGAAGTGGCCCGAGAGCGGGGCCACCACCAGCACCTTCGGCTGCTCGGTGTCGATGTCCTTGCGGAAGCGCAGCAGGGTGCCGAACGGCGTCGAGAGCATCGGCTCCTCGACCACCGGGACCTCGCGGTTGCCGACCGCGATCGTGTCGATGCCGAAGGAGGGGCGCGCGAAGGTCAGGCCGGCGCGCATCATCATGCGGGCGCCGGCCGACATCCAGTTCATCGACTCGCCGAAGCCGGCCCAGGGCGAGACCGCATCGTGCAGCACCCGTCCCCAGGCCCGCGTCTGCTGGGCCATGTCGCATTGCATGTCGAACGCGTCGTACAGCATGGGGCGTGCACTCGTGCGCGACCGGCCCGACGAGCGGGCGGTCACGGCTTCCGGTTGGGGCTGATACGCCGCGTCGTGCTGCATCATCATGGAGGCAGGATCAGTCGTGCGCGCGAGCACCGCAACTGGCTAAACGACGAAGCCGCCGCCCTGTGGCTTCGGGGTATCATGTCTCGCGGCCGCCCGCTTGTCAGTCCGGGTAAGGCCATGCTCAATCGCGACGATGATCGATGGAGGCAGGCCCGCCGCGGGGCAGACCAAACGCTACGCCCAGAAGCGCGAGGCCATCCTCGACGCCGCGGCACGGCACTTCAACGCCCGCGGCATCCGCGGCACGGCGCTGAACGACGTCGGCGGCAGCGTCGGCCTCATGCCGAACAGCATCACCTACTATTATCGCCGCAAGGAGGACTTGGCGGCCGCCTGCTACGTCAGCACCATCAAGTGGCATGAGGCCCTGCTGGCCGAGACGGCGGCCTCCGCCGACCCGCCTCGGCGGCTCTCCGCCTTCCTCGCCGCGTATTTCCGCGATCTGGCGGCGATCGAGATCGGGGCGCGGCCGCCGCAGGTCCGGCTCACCGACATGCGCGCGCTGCCCGAGCCGCAGAGCGCGATGGTCTATGCCGCCTACAACGCCTTCTTCCGGCAGGCGCGCACGGCGTTCTTCCCCGAAGCCGCCTTCCCGGGTCTCGACCGGGACGCGCTGAACGCGCGGACGCATCTCGTGATCTCGGTGGTCCACACAGTCCGCGCCTGGATCGACCGCTACGAGGCGGCGGACTACCCCCGCGTCGGCGAGCGCGTCGCCGACCTGCTGCTGCGCGGGCTCGCGGGGCCGGAGAGCCGCTGGAGCGGCGATGCGCCCGATCCCGTCACGGCGCCCGCCGACCCGACCGAGCCGTTCCTGCGGGCGGCGACCGCGCTCATCAACGCGGAAGGCTATCGCGGCGCGTCTGTCGAGAAGATCTCGGCGCGGCTCAGCGTGACGAAGGGCTCGTTCTACCACCACAACGACAACAAGGACGACCTGATCGCCCAGTGCTTCGCGCGCACCTTCGAAATCCTGCGGCGGGAGCAGGAGGCGGCGGAGGCCGCCGGCGGCAGCGGCTGGATGCGGATCACCGCCTGCGCCCGCGCCCTGATGCGCCATCAGGTCTCCGAGCGCGGTCCGCTCCTGCGCTGCACTGCGGTCGGCGCCCTGCCGGACAGCCTGCGGGCCGAGATCCCGCTGACCATGCGGCGGCTGTGGGAGCGCCTCGCCTTCCCGATCGGGGACGGCATCGCCGACGGCTCGATCCGCGCGATCGACCCGTCGATCGCGGCCCAGGTCGTGAGCAGCATGATCGACGCGGCCTCAGACCTCGACCGCTGGTGCGAGGTCGAGGGGGCGCACGCGGCGGACGTCTTCGCACGCCCGCTGTTCGTCGGCGTCTACGCTCCGGCCGGTTAGAGCATTTTCATGCGAGGTGGATGCCGGCTCGCGTGAAGAAAATGCGACCACACATCAGGTTAGAGCTTTTTCCGTGATCCAGGGATCACGGAAAAAGCTCTAGGCCGCGATCAGGCCGCCGTCGTCGGCGACGCGGCGCAGGTGGTAGGGCGTGTCGCCGAGCTGGTACTCGATCATCGCCAAGCGCTTGAAGTGGTGCGCGCCGATGTACTCCATGGTCATGCCGATGCCACCGTGGAGCTGCACAGCCTCCTGGCCGAGGAAACGGCAGGCCTTGTTGACCTGAACCTTCACCGCGGAGAGCGCGGCTGCGCGCTCGGCGGCGTCGGCGGAATCCACCATCATCGCCCCGTAGATCGCCATCGAGCGCGCCTGTTCCAGGGCGATCAGCATGTCGACCGCCCGGTGCTGCAGCGCCTGGAAGCTGCCGACTGTCACGCCGAACTGCTTGCGCTGCTTGAGGTAGTCGACGGTGAGCGCGTGCAGCGCCGACATCGAGCCGAGCGCCTCTGCCGCCAGCGCCGCGATGCCGTGCTCGGCCACGCGCACGAGGAGCGGCAGGCCGTCCTCCGAATCGCCGAGGACGGCGTCCGCGCCGACCGCGACGTTGGCGAAGGCGACCTCCGCGGCCCGCCCGCCATCCTGGGTCGGATACGCTTCGATGGTCACGCCCGGCGCGTCCGCCGGCACCACGAACAGGCCGATGCCGTGCCGGTCGCGGCGCTCGCCCGAGAGGCGGGCGCTGACCACGATCAGGCCGGCGGAATCGGCGTTCAGCACCACGCTCTTCTGGCCGTCGAGCACGTAGTGCGAGCCCTCGCGGCGGGCTTTCGTCGCGACATCGTGAAGGTCGTAGCGGGACTGCCGCTCCGTGTGGGCAAGCGTGAGACGCGTGGTGCCCTCGATCAGGCCGGGCAGCCAGCGCGCCTTCTGGTCCGAATCGGCGCCGAGGCGAATCGCCGTCGCGCCGAGGACGCCGCTGGCGAAGACCGGCTCGACGGCGAGGTTCCGGCCGATGGCCTCCATCACGATCATCGTCTCGACCGCGCCGCCGCCGAACCCACCATCCTCTTCCGAGAACGGCAGGCCGCAGACGCCGAGCTCTGCGAGCTTGCCCCAGTTCGCCTCGGAGAACCCCATCGGCTCGCGGGTCCGGGCCTGGCGCGCCTCCAGCGAGGGATAGCCGTCGGCGCAGAAGCGCTCGACGCTGTCGCGCAACAGGTTCTGCTCTTCGCTGAAGTCGAAATCCATGAAACGAACCGCTTTCTACGAGACGCTCGACGCGACCGATGCGGCCGCGGGTCCCTTCTCCCAGGGGGAGAAGGACAGGATGAGGGGCGTGACCTTTCCGGATAGGTGACGCCCCTCACCCCAACCCTCTCCCACCGGGAGAGGGGGTGGTCCGGAGCCACGCCCGCCGGACGGAGCAGAAATCAAAGCCCCAAGATGCCCTTGGCGATGACGTTGTGCTGGATCTCGTTCGAGCCGCCGTAGATCGAGACCTTGCGGTTGTTGAAGTAGCTCGGCGCGGCCGCATCCACCCAGTCGAAGCCGCCGGGCGGATTGTTGCCGCCGCCGCCGCGGGCGGGCGCCGCGAGCGAGAACGGGCCGGCCAGCTCCACCAGCAGTTCGGTGGCGGCCTGTTGGAGCTGCGAGCCGCGGATCTTGAGGAGCGAGGAGGCCGGGTCGGGTTGCACCGAGTCGGCGCGGCCCTGCTTGGCCGCGACCCGCATCTGGGTGATCTCCAACGCCTTCAGCTCGATCTCGACCTCGGCGACGCGTCCGCGGAAGTCGCCGTCGTCCCACATCGAGCCGGCGCCGGACGGCATCTCCCGCGCCAAGCGCTTGATGCGCTGGATCCGCTCCTTGGTCAGGCCGATCCGGGCGATGCCGGTGCGCTCGTTGGCGAGCAGGAACTTGGCGTAGTCCCAGCCCTTGTTCTCCTCGCCGACCAGGTTCTCGACCGGCACGCGCACGGAATCGAAGAACACCTCGTTGACCTCGTGGCGCCCCTCCAGGGTGATGATTGGGCGCACGGTGATGCCGGGCGTCGTCATGTCCATCACCAGGAAGGAGATGCCGCGCTGCTTCTTCGCCTCCATGTCGGTGCGCACGAGGCAGAAGATCCAGTCGGCGTGCTGGCCGAGCGTCGTCCAGGTCTTCTGGCCGTCGACGACGTAGTGGTCGCCGTCGCGCACGGCCTTCGTCTTGAGCGAGGCGAGGTCGGAGCCGGCGCCGGGCTCGGAGAAGCCCTGGCACCACCAATCGTCGAGGTTCGCGGCGCGCGCCAGAAAGCGCTCCTTCTGCGCCTGGTTGCCGAAGGTCGCGAGCACCGGGCCGAACATGTAGCAGTTGAACTGCTGCGGCAGCGGCACCGCCGCCTGCAGCAGCTCCTCGGTGTAGATGTAGCGCTGGATCGGCGTCCAATCCTGGCCGCCCCATTCCTTCGGCCAATGCGGCACGGCCCAGCCGCGGGCGTTGAGGATGCGCTGGGCCGTGACGACGTCGTCCTTGCCGAGGCCCCGGCCTTCCGAGACCTTGCGGCGGATCTCGGCCGGGATCTTCTCGCGGCAGAAGCTGCGGACCTCGTCGCGAAACGCGATCTCCTCGGCGGTGAAGCGCAGGTCCATGGCTCAGTTCCCGATCTCGAACAGGCCGGCGCAGCCCATGCCGCCGGCCACGCACATGGTGACGACGGCGTAGCGCGCCCCGCGGCGGCGGCCCTCGAGCAGGGCATGGCCGACGAGGCGGGCGCCGCTCATGCCGAAGGGGTGCCCGACGCTGATGGCGCCGCCGTTGACGTTGACCCGCTCCGGGTCGATCCCGAGCGTGTCGCGGCAGTACAGCGACTGGCTCGCGAAGGCCTCGTTCAGCTCCCACAGGTCGATGTCGGCGACCTTGAGCCCGTGCCGCTCCAGCAGGCGCGGCACCGCGAAGACCGGGCCGATGCCCATCTCGTCCGGGCCGCAGCCGGCCGACGCGAAGCCGCGGAAGGTGCCCAGTGGGGCAAGCCCGCGCCTCACGGCCTCCGCCCCCGACATCACCACGCAGGCCGAGGCCCCGTCCGAGAGCTGGCTGGCGTTGCCGGCGGTGATGAACGCGGTCTCGCCGCGCACGGGCTTGAGCCTGGCCAGACCTTCGAGCGTCGTGTCGGGGCGGTTGCCCTCGTCCTTGGCGAGCCGCGTCTCGACGGTGCGGGTCTCGCCGGTGGCCTTGTCGGTCACCGACATCATCGCGGAGATCGGCACGATCTCGGCATCGAACAGGCCGCGCTCCTGCGCCGCCGCGGTGCGACGCTGGCTTTCCAGCGCGAACGCGTCCTGGGCCTCGCGCGAAATGCCGTAACGCTCGGCGACGATGTCGGCGGTCTCGATCATCGGCATGTAGATCGCCGGCAGGTGGGCGAAGAGCCAGTCGTTGCGGGTCAGCTCCTTCTGCACCTTCGGCTGCACCAGGCTGATCGATTCGAGGCCGCCGGCCACCGCCACCGGCACGCCGTCGAGGATCACGCGCCGTGCGGCGCTGGCGATCGCCTCGAGGCCCGAGGCGCAGAACCGCGACACCGTCACGCCGGCCGACCCGACCGGAATGCCGGCGACGAGGCTCGCGTGCCGCGCGACGTTGCCGCCGGTCGCGTTCTCAGGATAGCCGCAGCCGAGCACGACCTCCTCGACCTCGGCCGGCTCGACGCCGGCGCGCTCAACCGCGGCGCGGATCGCGTGCGCCCCGAGGTCGGCGCCGTCTGTCAGGTTCAGCGCGCCGCGGAACGCCTTGCCGATCGGCGTGCGGGCGGTGGAGACGATGACGGCGTCGATCATGCGGGTCGGGCTCCGGTGTTGTCGCGCGCCGTCATGGCCTGTTCTTCGGCGACGAGCACGCTGGCGAGCAGCTTGCCCGCCGGGCTACGGGGGAGGGCGTCCCGGAATTCGAGCGCCCGCGGGATCTCGTGGCGGCCGATGCGGCTGGCGAGGAAGGCGTTGAGCTCGTCGAGGGTGAAGCGCTCGGCGCCGGGCTTCAGGGTGACGAAGGCCTTGGCCGCCTGGCCGCGATAGTTGCAAGGGATGCCGATGACGATGGTCTCGGCGACCGCCGGATGCTCGTAGATCGCGCTCTCGATCTGCACCGGGTAGACGTTGTAGCCGCCCGAAATGATCATGTTCTTGCGCCGGTCGACGAGGTCGAACAGGCCGTTCTCGTCCACTCGCCCGATGTCGCCGGTGAGGAACCAGCCGTCGCGGAACGCTTCGGCCGTGGCGTCCGGCTGCTCGAAGTAGCCGGCGAAGACGTTGGGCCCGCGGATCGCGATCTCGCCGGTCTCCCCGGTCGGCACCTCCACCGAAGGGTCGTCGAGGGAGACGACCCGCATGGCGATGCCCTTCAACGGGATGCCGATCACGCCGGGCCGGCGCTCGGCCGCGCGCGGCAGGCGGGTGCCGGCAGGCGAGGTCTCGGTCATGCCCCAGCCGACCCCGAGGTTGACGCCCATCAGCCGGCTCAGGCGGCCCATCACGTCGAAGGGCAGGGGCGCGCCGCCGCTCATGCACGAGCGGAGCGACGAGAAGTCCACCGCCTCGATGCCGGGGCGATTCAGCAGCGCGAACCACATCGTCGGCACCCCCGGCAGCGCCGTGGCGCGGCGGACTTCGATGTCGGCGACGATCTCCTCCGGGTCGAAGCGCTGGCGCAGCAGGATCTGCGTGCCGCCGCGGATGCCGCGCAGGAGCACCGTCGTCAGCGCGTAGATGTGGAACAGCGGCAGAACGCAGACGGCGCGGGCCGAGGCCTCGCCCTCGTCGCCGTCGTCTGTCCAGAGCCGGTACATCGAGACGGCGGCCGTCAGGTTGCCGTGGGTCAGCATCGCCGCCTTCGGCAGGCCGGTGGTGCCGCCGGTGAATTGCAGCAGCATCACGTCGGAGGGCTTGCGCTGCGGCCAGGCGGCCGGGCGCGGCGCGCTGCGCAACGCGGCCAGCGGTACGACGCCGGAGCGGTCCGGGATCGGCAGGGGCTCCAGCACGGTGGAGGCGCCCCATTCCGCGTCGTCGCCGACGAGGACGGTGTCCACGGCGCCCTCGTCGAGCAGCGTCAGCGCCACCGGCAGGAAGCCGGGCAGGTTGGTGGTCACGAGGACGCGGGCGCGGGTGGTGCCGAGCTTGTGCGCAAGTTCCCGCGGCGCATCGAGGCCGGACAGGTGCGCCACCCGCAGCCCGGCGCGGGCTGCGGCGAAGAACGCCACAGGGTGGAACGGGGTGTTCGGCAGGTGCAGGCCGATCGTGGCGTCGGGCGCCAACCCGAGCCGGATCAGGCCGGCGGCGATCGCCTCGACGTGGTCGGCGAATTCGGGAAAGCCGATCGCGCGTCCGCGAAAATCGAAAGCCGGCCCCTTCGCCCCGGCGACGCCGGCCGCGAGCAGGTCCGGAATCGTTCCGACCTCGATCGCGCCGTCCCAGTCGCAGGCTTCGGGGAAGTGCCGCGCCCGAGCCTCCGCCCGAGCCTCCGCTGGCGATTCGGCCTCTCGGATCGCCGGATGCGACACGCCAACCTCCCAGACGCGACCTCGGGCGGGCCGCTGTTCCATGATTGCGAAATTCGATTTATGCCGATGGCGGTCGCTGTCAACCGAACATACCGGTTTTTCGAAACCGGAAGGCCGGGCGCGACGCCGGGCGGCGCTGCAGACGCGCCGAATTCAGGATCTGGAGGAACCGATGGAGCCGACGACGGAACAGGACCTGCCGCTGTCGGGCATCCGCGTCCTCGACCTGTCGCGCGTGCTGGCCGGCCCGTGGTGTGGACAGGTGCTCGCCGACCTCGGCGCCGACGTGATCAAGGTCGAGCATCCCGAGCGCGGCGACGACACCCGCGACTGGGGCGTCGCCACCAGCCCGGGCAACACCACCTATTTCGACAGCGTGAACCGCAACAAGCGCTCGCTCGGCCTCGACCTCGCGACCGAAGAGGGCGCGGACCTGGCGCGCAGGATCGCCGCCGGCTGCGACGTGCTGATCCAGAACTTCAAGCGCGGCGGCGCCGACAAGCTCGGCCTCGGCTACGCGCGCCTCTCGGCCGAGAACCCGGGCTTGGTCTACTGCTCGGTGGCCGGCTACGTCGGCGACGGGCCGGAGGCGGACCGGCCGGGCTACGACCTCGTGGTGCAGGGCGAGTCCGGGCTGATGGCGTTGAACGGCCGGCCCGAGGAGCCGCCGCTGAAGTTCGGCGTGGCGGCGGTGGACCTGTTCACCGGCCAGTACGCGGCGCAGGCGGTGCTCGCCGCGCTGCTGCAACGCCACCGCACCGGGCGCGGCCGCCACGTCGAGATGGCGCTCTACGATTCCGGCCTCAGCCTCACCTCCTATGTCGGCCTCGCGGCCCTCGCCCTCGGCCGCGATCCCGAGCGGGTCGGCAACGCCCACCCGGCGATCGTGCCCTACGGCGTGTTCGAGGCGGCGGACGGTCCCCTCGTGATCACGGTCGGCAACAACGGCCAGTATCGCCGCTTCTGCACGGTGATCGGCCGCGAAGACCTCGCCGCCGACCCGGACTTCGCGACCAACCTCGGCCGCTCGCGCCATCGCGCACGGCTCGCCCCCGAGATCGACCGCGAGCTCACCCGCATCCCGCGGGCGGCGCTGATCGAGGCGCTTCGCGCCGCGGGCATCCCCTGCGGCGAGGTCGCGGGCCTGCACGAGGCTTTCCGCTCCGAGCGCACGGCGCAGGCCGGCATGCTGCACGCGGGCCGCTCGCCCGTCCTCGCGCCGCCCTATCGCCTCGACGGCGACCGGCCGCCGGTGCGCCGGCCGCCGCCGAGCCTCGGCGAGCACACCGACGCGCTGCTCACGGAACTCGGCCTCGATTCGGAGCATATCGCGGACCTGCGGGCACGCGGCGTCGTCGCTGGCTGAGCCTCGCCGACAGGGCCGGACCCCGATCTCGAAAACGGCCGACGCCCGGAGCGAACCGGGCGCGGCGACGATGAGGAAGCCAGCATGACCGACACCCCGACCACCCTCCGCCGCGACGGCCGCATCGCCGTGATCACTCTGGCCTCGCCGCCGGTGAACGCGCTTGGCTCGGCCGTCCGCGAGAGCCTGCGCGACCGGATCGCGGAAGCGGGCGCGGACGAGGCGGTCGGCGCGATCGTGCTCACCGGTTCGGGCAAGCTGTTCTCGGGCGGCGCCGACATCACGGAGTTCGGCAAGCCGCCTCGCGGCATGGGCCTGGGTGAGCTGCTCGACATCATCGAGACCTCGTTCAAGCCGGTGGTCGCCGCGATCCACGGGCAGGCGCTCGGCGGCGGCCTCGAGCTTGCGCTCGCCTGCCACCACCGGGTCGCGACGCCCTCGGCCAAGCTCGGCCTGCCGGAGGTCAAGCTCGGCCTCGTGCCGGGCGCCGGCGGCACGCAGCGCCTGCCGCGGGTGGTCGGCCCGCAGAAGGCTCTGGAAATCATCACCTCGGGCCAGCCCGTCGGCGCCAAGGCCGCGCAGGCGATGGGGCTCGTCGATGCGTTGACCGGCGCGGACACGCTGGTGGCCGACGCGGTCGCCTTCGCCGAGCGCGTCCTGGCCGAGGGGCAGGCCTCGCCGCGCATCCGCGACCGCGACGACCGGATCGCCGAGGGTCGCGACAACCCCGGCCTTTTCGAGGCCTTCCGCAAGGCGAATGCGAAGAAGTTCCGCGGCTTCGAGGCGCCGGAGGGTTGCATCCGCTGCGTCGAGGCGGCCTGCAATAGACCGTTCGCGGAAGGCATGGCCTTCGAGCGCGAGACCTTCGAGCGGCTGATGCACGGCGCCCAGTCGATCGCCCAGCGCCACGTCTTCTTCGCCGAGCGCGAGGCCGCCAAGATCCCGGGCCTGGGCAAGGACACGCCGACCCGCGCGGTCGCCCGCGTCGGCATCATCGGCGCCGGCACGATGGGTGGCGGCATCAGCATGAACTTCCTCAACGCCGGCATCCCGGTGACGATCGTCGAGGCCAAGCCCGAGGCGCTGGAGCGCGGGCTGAAGACGATCCGCAGGAACTACGACGGCTCGGCCAAGAAGGGCCGCATCACCGCCGCCGACGTCGAGACCCGGATGGGGCTGCTCACCGACAGCCTCGACTTCGCCGACCTCGCCGCGTGCGACCTGATCATCGAGGCGGCGTTCGAGGACATGGACCTCAAGCGCACGATCTTCGAGAAGCTCGACGCCATCGCTAAGCCGGGCGCGATCCTCGCC
Source organism: Methylobacterium sp. WL8 (assembly GCF_008040045.1). Lineage (NCBI taxonomy): Bacteria > Pseudomonadati > Pseudomonadota > Alphaproteobacteria > Hyphomicrobiales > Methylobacteriaceae > Methylobacterium > Methylobacterium sp. WL8. The sequence continues at coordinate 94,630 of NZ_VRVF01000003.1, forward strand.
TCCAACACCTCCTACCTCGACATCGACGTGATCGCCGGCATGACGAAGCGCCCGCAGGACGTGATCGGCATGCACTTCTTCTCGCCGGCCAACGTCATGCGGCTCCTCGAAGTGGTTCGCGGCGCGAAGACCGCACCAGACGTGATCGCCACCGCGATGGCCCTGGGGCGGCGGATCGGCAAGGTCGCGGTGCTGGTCGGCGTCTGCCACGGCTTCGTCGGCAACCGCATGCTGGAGCAGCGCCAACGCGAGGCCAACAAGCTGATCCTCGAAGGCGCCCTGCCGCAGGACGTGGACCGCGTGGTCGAGGGCGTCGGTCTGCCGATGGGGCCGTTCGCGATGAGCGACCTCGCCGGCCTCGACATCGGCTGGTCGGCCGAGACCTCGAAGGGCGAGAGCGTGCGCGACATCCTGTGCGAGCAGGACCGCCGCGGACAGAAGACCGGGCGCGGCTTCTACGATTACGACGAGAACCGGCAGTCCACGCCCTCGTCCGAAGTCGATGCGGTGATCCGTCAGGTGTCCGAGCGCAAGGGCATCGCCCGCCGCACCGTGACGGACCAGGAGATCCTGGAGCGCTGCCTCTATCCGATGGTCAACGAGGGCGCCAAGATCCTCGAAGAGGGCAAGGCGCTGCGGGCCTCCGACATCGATACGGTGTGGATCAACGGCTACGGCTGGCCGGTCTACACCGGCGGCCCGATGCACTGGGCCGACGCCATCGGCCTCGACACGATCCTGGCTCGGATGAAGGCTTTCGAAGCCGAGCACGGGCCGGAATTCACACCCTCGGCCCTGTTGGAAAAGCTCGTCGCGGAAGGCGGGAGCTTCGCCGGGTACGACAAGGCGGCGCGGAACGCAGGCTGAAAGCGCCACCCTCCAACCTTCGCGCGGCTGCGACTTCTCGGGTTGCCGAAGGTGCCGCTGGTCCCCTCTCCCGTTCGGGAGAGGGACAGGGTGAGGGGCGTGCCCTGTCCGGATCGACCTGACCCCACACCCCAACCCTCTCCCGAACGGGAGAGGGGGCCGCACCGGGCTTCGAGCGATCGTCTCTCTTACCCGATCGCCCCGCTGGCGATCGTCACGCCGCCATCCACCACGATCGCCTGACCGGTCGTGAACCGCCCCGCGGCGGAGGCGAGGAAGATCGCGGCGCCCGCGATCTCGTCCGGCTCGCCGATGCGGCGCAACGGGGCGCCCGAGGTCGCGGCTTCCAGAACCTTCGGGTCCTCCCAGAGGGCGCGGGCGAAGTCGGTGCGTACCAAGCCGGGGCAGATGCAATTCACGCGGACGTTGTGCGGGCCGTACTCGACCGCGTAGTTGCGGGCGAGCTGCATGTCGGCGGCCTTCGAGACGTTGTAGGCGCCGATCACCGGCGAGCCCTTGAGGCCGCCGATCGAGGAGACGATGACGATCGCGCCGTCCCGCCGGGCGATCATCGACGGCGCCACGAGCTGGATCAGCCAGTGGTTCGAGACGACGTTGTTCGACAGGATCTTCTGGAATTGCTCGTCCTTGATCTCGGCGAGCGGGCCGTAATACGGGTTGCTGGCGGCATTGCAGACCAGCACGTCCACTTCCCCGAATTTTTCGCGGGTTTCGAAGATCAGGCGGACGAGGTCGTCCTTCACCGAGATGCTGGCCGGCACCGCCATCGCGCGGCCCGCGCCGTGCGCCGCCTCGATCTCGGCCACGACCGCGTCGCAGGCCTCGCGCTTGCGCGACGACACCACCACCCGCGCCCCCTGCTCGGCCATGCGCAGGGCGATGGCGCGGCCGATTCCCCGGGACGAGCCGGTGATGACGGCGACCTTGCCGGTGAGATCGAACAGCGACATCGGATCATCCTCTCGCGCGTCTGAGCTTGGCCATGCCGCCGATCCAGCGGTCGTGGTCGTCGGCCTTGCGGCGCACGTACGCGGCGACTTGGCCGTGCGGCAGGATCAGGAATCGGCCCTCCGCGAGCCCCGTGAACGCCGCCTCGGCTACGGCGTCAGGGCTGAGCAGGCCGTCGCGCAGAGCCGGCTCGCGCGGGGAGGCGCCGCGCACCATCGCCGTGTCGACGCCCTGCGGACACAGCGCGGCGACGCGGATGCCGTGATCGCGATGGGTGATCGCCAGGTGCTCGCAGAAGCCGAGCGCAGCGTGCTTGGTGGTGGAATAGGTGGCGCTGCCGATCTGGCTGAGGAGCCCCGCCGCGGAAACCGTGGCGAGGAAGCTCCCGGAGCGCCGGGCGATCCAATCCGGCAGCAGCGCCCGCGCCGCGTGGACGTGGCCCATGACGTTGACGGCCCAGGCGCTGGCCCAGTCGGCTTCCGCTGCGGAGGCCGCGTTCTCGGGATCGGGATCGCGGAGCAGGATGCCGGCATTCGAGGCGTAGACATCCACCCGGCCGTGGTTGCGGATCGTGTGCGCGACGAGGTCGGCGACGCTCTCGGCCTCGCCCACGTCGCAGGTCGCGGGCGTGCCGCCGACCTCGGCCGCGGTCTCGGCAGCGCCGGCCGCATCGATGTCGGCGGCGACGACCGTCGCGCCGTCCGCCGCGAACCGCGCGCAGAGGGCGCGGCCGATGCCGCCCGCAGCGCCGGTAACGACGACGATCCGAGCCATCGCGGTCAGGCCCCGGCCTTCACGGCGAAGGACCAGGCCGCGTCGGCGAGCTTGGGGACGCGGGCCGCCATGTCGGCGGCGTGGTCGCTCGCGGCGGTGCCGGCCTTCATCCGCCCGGCGATGCCCTGCAGGATGCCGACCAGGCGGAACAGGTTGTAGGCGAAGTACCAGTTCAGGTCGGGCAGGCCGTCGCGCCCGGTCTCGCGGCAGTAGAGCGCCACCGCCTCCGCCTGCGCCGGGATGCCGAGGCTCCCGAGGTCGAGGCCGCCGAGCGCGCTGCGCCCGTCCGCCGGCAGCACCCAGTGCATCAGCAGGTAGCTGAAGTCGGCGAGCGGATCGCCCAGCGTCGAGAGTTCCCAATCGAGCACCGCGGCCACGCGGCCGCCCGAAAAGATCATGTTGTCGAGGCGGTAGTCGCCGTGGACGATTGAGACGCGGTCCTGCTCCGGCACGGTCCGCGGCAGCCACGCGATCAGCCGCTCGGCCGCCTCGAGCCGGTCGCCCTCGGCGGCGCGGTACTGCCTGGTCCAGCGATCGACCTGGCGGGCGAAGTAGTTGCCCGGCCGCCCGTAATCGCCGAGCCCGATCGCGGTGTGGTCGGTCTGGTGCAGGCGCGCCAGTGTCGCGATCATCCCCTCGTAGACGCCGCGCCGTTCCGCCGGCCCGAGGTCGGGCAGGGCCGCGTTCCAGTGCACCGCGCCCTCGACCGCCTCCATCACGTAGAAGGCCGCGCCGATGACGCCGGCATCCTCGCACAGCGCGTCGGCGCGGGGCACCGGGAAGCCGGTGCCGTGCAGCGCCCGGATCAGGCGGTATTCGCGCTCGACCGCGTGCGCCGAGGGCAACAGCGGGCCGAACGGCTTGCGTCGCAGCACGTAGGCCCCGCCCGGCGTCTCCAGCCGATAGGTCGGGTTCGATTGGCCGCCCTTGAACTGGCGCAGCGCGAGCGGGCCGCGAAAGCCCGCCACGTGCCCGGCCATCCAGGCCGACAGCGCGGCCTCGTCGATCCGGTGGCGCGGGTCGACCGGCTTGGTGCCGGCGAAGGCGGCGTCCCCGGTCTCGCTCACGCGGCGGGGCCCGCGTTGCTGTGCCGGGCGAATTCCAGGCGCGCGATCGAGCGGTTGTGCACCTCGTCCGGTCCGTCGGCCAGCCGCAGGGTGCGGACGTGGGCGTAGGTCCGCGCCAGGTCGAAGTCGTCGGAGACGCCGGCGCCGCCATGGGCCTGGATCGCGTCGTCGAGCACCTTCAGCGCGATGCGCGGGGCGGCGACCTTGATCATCGCGATCTCGAGCTTGGCCGCCTTGGCGCCGACCTTGTCCATCATGTCGGCGGCCTTCAGGCAGAGCAGCCGCGTCATCTCGATGTCGATGCGGGCTTCCGCCACCCGCTGCTCCCAGACCGACTGGTCGGCCAGCCGCTTACCGAAGGCGGTGCGCGAGAGCAGGCGGCGCACCATCGCCTCCAGGGCGGCCTCGGCCGCGCCGATGGTGCGCATGCAGTGGTGGATGCGCCCCGGCCCGAGGCGGCCCTGGGCGATCTCGAAGCCGCGGCCCTCGCCGAGGATCAGGTTCTCGGCCGGCACGCGCACGTCGCGCAGGATCACCTCGGCGTGGCCGTGTGGGGCCTCGTCGTAGCCGAACACCGAGAGCATCCGCTTGATCTCGACGCCGGGCGCGTCGAGGGGCACGAAGATCTGGGATTGCTGTTGGTGGCGCGGCGCGTCGGGGTCGGTCTTGCCCATGACGATCGCGACCTTGCAGCGCCGGTCGCCGACGCCGGTGGACCACCACTTGCGGCCGTTGACGACGTAGTGGTCGCCGTCGCGGCGGATCGAGGTCGCGATGTTGGTCGCGTCCGAGGAGGCGACCTCCGGCTCGGTCATCAGGAAGGCGGAGCGGATCTCTCCGGCCATCAGGGGCTTGAGCCAGCGCTCCTTGTGCATCGCGCTGCCGTAGCGGTGCAGCACCTCCATGTTGCCGGTGTCGGGCGCCGAGCAGTTGAACACCTCCGAGGCCCACGCGATCCGGCCCATCTCCTCGGCGCAGCGCGCGTAGTCGAGGTTGGTCAGCCCGGCACCCCGGAATTCCTCGGTGTCGTGCTCGGGCGAGGGCGGCAGGAACAGGTTCCATAGGCCGGCCGCGCGCGCCTTCGCCTTCAGGCCCTCGATCGCCTCGGAGGGCGCCCAGCGGTCGGGCACGGTCTGCGCCGTCTCGGCCTTCACGGCGTCGAGCGCCGGGTAGACCTCGGCGGCCATGAAGTCGCGCACGCGCTTGAGCCAGCGCTCCTGCGTCGAGGACGGGGAAAAATCCAATGCTTCCACTCCCTGGGCCCGCCGACGTCATCGCGCGGCTGGGCGAAGGGACCGTACTCCCGCTTCGAATCGGGCGACAAGCCCCGACCGGGCCAGGCCTGAAAGATCGCGCCGGCCGTCTGCGACGGCGGCCCGGACCGGACGTGCGGTCCGTCGCAGGACGCAACCGCAAGGCGATCTCGGCGGACCGAAGACACGGCGTCAATCTTAATATTGGATGTTAGAAGCCCGAACACTATGCTGCAAACCAATCGGTGAAATTTACTATGGAACCGACCAATTGCCTATGGTTCGCCAAATTGCTTGCTCGCGAAACCCAGATCAGGAAGAAAGATGCTGTGTTTCAAATACGGGGGCCGTCATGATCTCTTCCGCCGCAGTCGTCACCACCAATCCCGCCGCCATCGATGCCGTCGCCGCGGCCGGCGCGGACGACGTCGAGGTCCGCCTGTTCGAGATCTTCCGCAAGTACCTGAAGGTCGAGGACGTCCGCTGGGACAGCGCGACGACGATGGAGGAGGCGCAGATCGACTCCCTCGACCTCGTCGAGGTGATCTTCGAGATCGAGGACCAGTTCGGCGTCGAGGTGAACTTCAACGCCAACGCCAAGCCCGCCGCCGAGACCACCTTCGGCGACGTGGTCGGCCTGATCCGCTCGGCCCTCGCGGCCAAGGCCCGGAGAGCATGAGCGCCGTCGTCGTCACCGGGCTCGGCGTCGTCTCGCCGAGCGGGCTCGACCTCGAGACCTACTGGGCGAACCTGATCGCGGGCCGCCCGAACTTCACCGTCGCCCGCGCGCTCCCGGATGCGAACCTGGTCGTCGCGGCGATCGACGAGGGGACGGCGTTCGCCGACCTCCCGATCTCCGTTCCGGGCGCATGCGACCGCAACGCCGTGCTGGCGGTGGCCGCCGCCGGCCGCGCCCTCGCGGACGCCGGCATCGCGCCCGGCTCGGTGGCGCCCGAGCGCATCGCGGTGATCCTCGGCAACGGCGGCGGCGGCCTGACCAGCCTCGACACGCAATACGAGCGGCTCTTCGCCGAGAAGAAACGCCCCCATCCGTTCTCGGTCGTGCGCGCGATGGGCAGCTCCTCGGCGAGCTGGGTCTCGATCGCCTACGGCGCGCAGGGCCCGTGCTTCGTCCTGGCCAGCGCCTGCGCCTCGGCCACCCACGCCATCGGCGTCGCCGCCCAGCTCGTGCGCAGCGGCGTCGTCGACGTGGCGATCACCGGCGGAACCGAGGCGCCGCTCTCCGCCGGCACGCTGCTCGCCTGGAACGGCATGAAGATCATGAGCCGAACAGGATGCCGTCCGTTCTCGCGGGACCGCGACGGCCTCACCGTCGGCGAGGGCGCGGGCGTCGTCATCCTGGAGCGCGAAGAGCATGCGCGGGCGCGGGGACGCGTGCCGCAGGTAGCCGTCGCGGGCTTCGGCTCGGGGGCCGACGCCGGCGACATCATGGCGCCGACCGCCGACGGCATGGTGCGCGCGATGCGGGCCGCTTTGACCGATGCCGGCCTGTCGCCGGCCGACATCGCCTACGTCAACGCGCACGGCACCGGCACGCGGGCCAACGACCTCACCGAGGTCGCGGCGATGCGGACCGTCTACGGGGCGGGACGGGTGCCGCCGGTCTCCTCGACCAAGGGCACGACCGGGCACGCCCTGGGCGCGGCCGGGGCGCTCGAAGCGGTGGCGACGGTGCTCGCCATGACCCGCTCGGAGGCGCCGCCGACGGCGAGCCTAACCGAGCCGGACCCCGATCTCGATATCGACGCGATCCCGCTGCGCTCCCGGGCGATGCCGATCGGCGCGGCCATGTCGAACTCCTTCGCGTTCGGCGGCCTGAACGCCTGCCTCGTTCTGCGTCGGGTGACCTGACGCGGGGCGCCCCACGACCACCCCTGCCTGCCCATAAAACCACGGCCCGTTCGATGATCGAGACCCTGCTGGACCGCGTCGCCGCCCCTCCGGTCGCCGACGCCCGCGACACCTTCCTGGCGACGCTTCGCATCCGCGTCGGCGCGCGGATCGGCGCGTCCGCCTGGACCCTGGTGGACCAGGCGCGGATCGATCGCTTCGCGGCGGCGACCGACGACCACCAGTTCGTCCACGTCGATCCCGTCCGCGCCGCGGCCGAGACCCCGTTCGGCGGGACCGTGGCGCATGGCTACCTGACGCTGTCGATGCTCGGCGGCGCCCTCGGCGACGTGCTGCCGGCCGACCCCTGCGTGCGGGCGGTGCTGAACCTCGGCGCCGAGAAGGTGCGCTTCGTGACGCCGGTGCGCGTCGATTCCCGCGTCCGCGCGGTCTTCACCCTCGACGGCGTCAGCGCGCTGCCGGGGCACCGGGCGGCGCTCCGCCTCGGGGCGACGATGGAGGCGATCCAGCCCGGCGAGGCGGAGGCGCGGACGGCGTTGACCGCCAGCCTGACGCTGATGCTGGTCTTCGCCGACGAGACCGGTCGCGCCTGAGCACGGCCTGCACGCGCGCCAAACGGCGTTTGTCTCGGGCGTCGTCCTGCAGGAGGGTCTCTGCGCAGCATTCTGTCCCATTTCTGGACGCATACCGGCATTCGAAAGCCGGCGGCGAGTATTGCGCGCTATTCCCGCTCCGGCCTTCACGGCAATTTAACCACGACGACGCATGGATCAGGAGGACATTCTTACCTTGTAGAGCGGTCGGACTATCGGGATGCGGATCGGATCGACAGGCGGAAAGGCGGGCGCCCCCCGAGGTGACACCGCCGCGCGGATCGGACGGACGCTCCTGTGCATACTGTTCGCCGCCGGCGCCCTCGGCGCGGCCGGGGCCAGGGCCGAGACGATCGGCGAGACCATGGAATGGGCGCTCCGGACGAGCTTCGACCGCAAGGCGGACGACGAGCGCCAGGCGGCCCTCGAAGCCCGGCTGCTCAGCGGCTACGAGGCCTTCCTGCCGACCATGGGCTACTCGATCACCCGCCGCCTCGACAGCAAGATCAAGTACACCCCCGATTTCGCCTCCGATCCGCTGATCGGCGGCAGCGACACCCTGCAGCGATGGCAGCCCAACACGTCGGGCTTCCAACTGAGCCTGCCGCTGTTCGACGGGTTCAAGCGCTACAACGAGCTGGAAGCGGCCCGCAGCGCGACCGAGGCCGGGCGCGGCCTGCAGGACGCCAAGGCGCAACAGATCCTCCTCGACACCGCGAGCGCCTACCTCGCCGTCCTGCGCGACCGCGAGATCGTCCGCCTGCGCGAGGCGGCCATCGCCGACGTGGCGAAGGTGGCCCGCAGCGTCGCCCTGCGGCGCGAGGTGCACGACGCCACCAACGCCGAGGCCGCCCTGGCCGATTCGCGCGTGCTCGCGGCCACCACCAACCTCGAGCAGGCGAAAGCCAGCCTCGTCACCTCCGAGGTCGAGCTGGCGCGGCTCGCGGGTCCGACCGCCAACCCGAGCGGGCTGCCGTCGATCCCCAACAGTCTGTTGCCGCAGTCACTGGACGAGCTGCAAAGCATCCTGGTCGCCGCCAACCCGACGCTGATCGCGGCCCGCCTCGACGCGACCTTGGCGGACTACCTCGCCCGGGCCTCCTACGCCCAGTTCCTGCCGCAAGTAAGCCTGGAGGTGACGCACGGGCGGCGCGGGCCGGCCTCGTTGACGCCGTACCGGGTGCTCGAAACCTCGACGATGCTGCAGACCATCATCCCGATCTACCAGCCCGGCGAATTCGGTAACGTCGCCCTGCAGCACGCGGCGGCCCGCCAGAAATCCTATGCCGCGCAGGACCTCGAGAACACGCTGATCGCCCAGGCGACGAGCGCGTTCAAGCAGCGCCGCTCGACCATCGTGCAGGTCGCCCAGGCCGACCAGCGCGTCCGCAAGATCTCCCTCGCCGTGCGCGGCCGTCAGATGGAGCTGCAGATCGGGTCGATGACCGTGGTCGACGTGCTCAACACCGTCGCGGAGCTGGCCGACGCCCGCGTCGCCAAGATCAACCTCGAATTCGCCCGCGACCGCGCGACCTACGCCCTCGCCGCGGTGATGAACCGCCTGCGCGCGTAGAAGCCGGACAGCACGCGGCCGTCAGGCATCTCGTCCTGCGGCCGGTGCCACCGTGAGGCGGCCACCGTCGGATTCACAGCCTCGACGGTGCGTGCCGCGCCATCGGGCGACGATCGGCGGGACCAAGACTGCGCGCCATCGCCGAATCGAATCGGCTCGCCTCAAGCGTCTCCGCGCTGAAGGCCTACCTCAAGCTCGGCGACGTGACCCGCGACGTGGTGATCGCGCAGGAGCGCATCCGGCAGGACTACACCCGCCAGCTCCTCGACGTGCGCCTGCAGGTGTCGCAGCTCGCCTCGAGCCAGATCGAGCGCCGCCGCACGGTGCAGCAGAACAAGATGGCCAACGCCAACGAGCGCGCCCAGCTCGGGCGGGCGCTGGCCGAGCTCGAATCGCGGATCGAGCGGGCGCGCTCCGCCATCTCCACGGACGTGATCGTCGGCATCGACGGCCGCATCGCGGCCCTCAACGTCCGCGAGGGCTCCGACGTGCGGGTCGGCGACACGCTGGCGGCGCTGGGCGACCCGGACGCGACCTTCACCATCGGCCTCCAGGCGCCCTCGAAGACCATGGGCCTGCTCGCGATCGGGCAGCGCGTCGTGCTGAAGTACGACGCGTTCCCCTACAAGACCTTCGGGATCAAGCACGGTCGGATCATGGCGATCGGCCGGCAGCCGATGAGCATCCCGAAGGAGGACGACCCGGGCGCGATGCTCGACGTGTCGCTGGCCAAGGCCGGCCCGCGGCCGCCGCCGCAATCGAAGTACCTGATCGAAGTCGAGCCCGAGGACAGGACGATCGAGGCCTACGGCGCCGAGCGGCCGATCCTGGTCGGCTCGACGCTGAGCGCCGACGTGGTGGTCGAGCGCCGCCGCCTGATCGACTGGGTACTCGATCCGATCTTCGCGATGAGGGGACGAACATGAGCATGCCGTTCGTCTCCGACAAGCCGAAGGTACGCACCCTGCTGCAGAACGAACAGCAGGAATGCGGCCTCGCCTGCATGGCGATGGTGGCCAACGCCTACGGCCACAACGTCGACTTGCCGTACATGCGCTCGGTCCACCAGATCTTCAAAGGCGGCATGACCGTCGCCAAGCTCTACGGGCTCGCCGGCACCTTCGGCTTCGACGCGCGCGCGCTCGGCGTCGAGAACTCCGACGACCTCGTCGGCCTCAAGCTTCCGGCGATCCTGCACTGGGAGGGCCGCCACTACGTGGTGCTCGACCGGATCTCCCGCGGCAAGTACGTCATCCACGATCCGGCGGTCGGGCGGCGGGTGTTCTCCCGCGCCGACTTCGACAAGCACTTCTCGGGCGTCGCCCTCGAGTTCCAGCCGCGCGTCTCTCTGGAGAAGATCGTCTCGAAGGACGGGCTCTCCCTCTGGTCCATCATCACGGCGACCGGCGGGTTCCGGGCGACGTTCTGGAAGGTGCTCTCGGTCTCGATCGCGGTGGGCCTGCTGGCGCTCGCCTCGCCGATCCTGCTGCAGGTCTCCCTCGATTTCGTCCTGCCGCAATCGGACCTCGACCTGCTGGCGATCATCGCCGTCGGCCTCGGGGCGATGCTGATCTTCGAGGCGGTCGGCAACTGGTTGCGCGACATGCTGATCCTGCGCGCCTCGATCGGCATGCAGCTGCAGTTCTCGCGCTCGGTCGTCGGCCACGGCCTGCGCCTGCCGCTGCGCTACTTCGAGGCCCGGCACCCCGGCGACTTCGTCACCCGGCTGAACTCGGTCGACCAGGTCAAGGCCTTCGCCGCCGACGGCATGGTGCGGTCGCTGGCCGACACCAGCGTGTCGGTGATCTCGGTCGCGCTGATGTTCTACTACTCGGTCGGCATGACCATGATGGCGCTGGCGACCCTGGCGCTGGCGATCGGCATGCGCACGCTGTTCCTGCGGCGCACCCGCGAGGCCACCACGGAGGCGCTGACGGCGAAGACCGACGAGGTCTCGACGCTGCTCGACGGGCTCGACCGCATCCAGATCGTCAAGGCCCACAACGTGGCCGGCCGGATCGAGCAGCGCTGGTTCGAGAAGCTGTCGCGCTATGCCGGGCGCGACTTCATCTCCCGGCGCCTGCAGGTCGACACCCAGCTCGCCGTGCACATGGTCGTCATCGTCGGCACCGTCGCCACGCTCTACGCGGGCGTCACCGCCGTGCTGCTCAACCAGATGACGATCGGCATGCTCTACGCGTTCTTCGCGCTGCGCGGCACGTTCTTCGCCATGGTCGACACGCTGACCACCAACCTCATGCATCTCACCGTGATCAAGTCGCACGTCCGCCGCCTGGAGGACGTGATCCAGAACGAGCCGGAGGCGTCGGCGAAGTCGACGGTGATCCGCAAGGCGATCCGCCGCGACATCGAGATCCAGGACGTGGCGATCTCCTTCGGCAGCGAAGAACGGCCGGTGGTGCGGGCGGCCAACCTGCGGATCGACGTGGAGGCCGGCGAGCACATCGCCATCGTCGGCGAATCCGGCTCCGGCAAGTCCTCGCTCCTCAAGGTCATCGCCAGCGTGGCGCAGCCGACGAGCGGATCGGTCCTCGTCGACGGGCAGTCGCTCAGCCGGTTCGGCGCGATGGAGTACCGCGCCAACCTCGGCGTCGTCTTCGCGGAGGACGGCCTGTTCACCGCGACGGTCGCCGAGAACGTCAGCCTGTTCGACCCGGACATGCCGATGGAGCGGATCCGTCAGGCGCTGTCGATCGTCGGCCTCGACGCGGAGATGGAGGCGCTCCCGCAGGGCATCGCGACCATCGTCGCCAACAACAACTCGCTGCTCTCGACCGGCCAGCGCCGCCGCGTGCTCGCCGCCCGCGCGATCTGCCGACAGCCGCGCCTGATGCTGTTCGACGAGATCACCGCCAACCTCGATGCGGCCACCGAGAAGGACCTGCTCGAGAGCCTGTGCCGGCTGCCCGGGGGCAAGATCTTCGTGACGCACAGCGACCGCGTCCTCGCCTACGTCGACCGCGCCTACCGCCTCGAAGGCGGCGTGCTGAAGCCGATGGACCTGTCGAACACGTCGGAGAGCCTGAAGATCGCCTGATCCGACGGCCATCGACGAGACAGCCAAGCATCCGAGGGTTTCGATCCGAGACCTTTGGCGATCTGCGATTGCAAAAATTTGTAGATCCCTAACGTACGTAAAGGTCTGCCCAACGGAACGGTGGCATTCGTGGCGGGCCGGAGTTGCGTTGTCACTCCGGTTGCACCTTCGCCGGGTCAATGTCCCCCGACCTTCCGGCGAAGGTGCATACCGTTCCGGTCGCGGCGAGGCTCCCCGGCCCGTCGCTCCGTCGCGGTCCCCGGATGCGGAGTGCCCTCGTGTCGGAGCCGGTGCCAGCACGCTTCCCGATCGACGAGGACGCCGCGGCGACCACGATCATCTGCGCGCTGCTGCTGGTCGAAGGCTTCTTCCTCCTTGCCTGCCTGCTCTACGTGTAGCGCTCCGGCCCGAGAGCCACTTCGGCGTCGATCGCGCACGGCGGGCGGTGACTCCGCGGGGAACGCTCCGCCAGCCCAACCCGCGCCTTCATCCTGAGGTGCCCGCGCCAGCGTGCCTCGAAGGAGCCCTCGATGGATCGTGCGCAGACTTGAGGCTTTCTTCGAGGCTTCCGCTTCGCGTCCGCACCTCAGGATAAGGTGGTGGGTGGAATCGGTGGGATTCCGGACCAAGGATGCGTTCGTAACGCTTCGCTAACCAAGTCGATACGTCGAACGAGCGCACGCTTTACATAGAACAAAACAGGAACAAAATACGGTCATCGAAACGGAGTGACCGACATGCTCAAGCGGATGGTTCTGGTCGGCGTCGCGGAGTTCATGGCCTTCGGGCTGCTCGCGGTCGCGGTGGCGGGGTGGGCGGTAGCCTTGGCGCCGATCCGTTGACGGCGGCTCGCCGGCACAGGTTGCCGGCGCGCCCGTGCACAGGAGAATCGGTCGCAGACCCAGCGTCCCAAACGCCACATCGGCGGTGGATATCGGAGATCGCAGCGCGCCAGCCATCGACTCCTGCGGCCGAAGGACGGATTCCTGGGGCACCCGCACAAGGACCGTCATGGCGCGCCAGCTCAAGGAGGTCGGATTCGTCCACCTCCACGTCCACTCGTCCTATTCCCTGCTCGAAGGCGCCCTCAAGGTCGGCGACATCGTGAAGTCGGCGCTGGCCGACCATCAGCCGGCGCTCGCGCTCACCGACACCAACAACCTGTTCGGCGCGCTGGAGTTTTCCGAGAAGGCCGCCGGCGCCGGCATCCAGCCGATCGCCGGGATGCAGCTCTCGGTGGCGTTCGAGGCGATCGACCCGATGGCACGCGCCGCCAAGCCTCCCGGCAGCATCGTGGTGCTGGCCCAGGACGAGGTCGGCTACGGCAACCTGCTGCGGCTGGCGAGCCGCGCCTACTTCGACACCAACCTCGGCGACGCGCCCTGCGTGACCGCCGCCGCTCTCGCTGAAGCGTCGGACGGGCTGATCGCGCTCACCGGAGGCTTCACCGGGCCGGTCGACGCGGCCTTGCGCGCCAACCGCCCCGACCTCGCCGAGTCGCGCCTCGCGGCGCTGCGCGCGACGTTCGGCGAGAGCCGGCTCTACGTCGAGTTGCAGCGCCACGGCCTCGACGACGAGCGCCGGATCGAGGCCGAGCTGCTGCGCATGGCCGACCGCGACGGCCTCTCGATCGCCGCCGCCAACGAGCCGTTCTTCGGCAAGGCGGGCGATTACGACGCCCACGACGCCCTGCTCGCCATCGCCGACGGCCGCGTCGTCTCCGACGACCGCCGCCGCAAGCTCACCCGGCTGCACGGCTTCAAGACCCGCGCGGAGATGGCCGAGCTCTTCGCCGACCTGCCGGACGCCCTGCAGGCGACCGTCGAGATCGCGATGCGCTGCGCCGTCCGCGTCCGCACCCGCAAGCCGATCCTGCCGAACTTTTCCCGCGTCGCGGCGGGTGAGGCGGCCCCGAGGCAGGACACGCTGGCCGAGGCCGCGCCTGGCGTGCCGGCCGAGGTCGCCGCCGACGAGCCGACCGAGCTGCGGCGCCAGGCCGAGGCCGGCCTCGAGCTGCGCCTGCGGCAGCACGGGCCGTGCGAGGGCTTCACCGAGCAGAGCTACCGCGACCGCCTGGCGTTCGAGCTCGACGTGATCGTCGGGATGAAGTTCCCCGGCTACTTCCTGATCGTGTCCGACTTCATCAAGTGGGCCAAGGACCACGACATCCCCGTCGGCCCCGGCCGCGGCTCGGGCGCGGGCTCGCTCGTCGCCTACGCGCTCCTGATCACCGACCTCGACCCGCTGCGGTTCGGCCTGCTGTTCGAGCGCTTCCTCAACCCCGAGCGCGTCTCGATGCCGGACTTCGACATCGACTTCTGCGTCGAGGGGCGCGAGCGCGTGATCCAGTACGTGCAGGAGCGCTACGGCCACGAGCAGGTGGCGCAGATCATCACCTTCGGTACGCTACAGGCGCGCGGCGTGCTGCGCGACGTCGGCCGCGTGCTCGAGATGCCCTACGGGCAGGTCGACAAGCTGACCAAGCTCGTGCCGCAGAACCCGGCCAACCCGGTGACGCTGGTCCAGGCGATCGAGGGCGAGCCCAAGCTGCAGCAGGCGATGGAGGAAGAGCCGGTCGTCGCCCGGCTCATGGAGATCGCCAAGAAGCTCGAGGGCCTGCATCGCCACGCCTCGACCCACGCGGCCGGCGTCGTCATCGGCGACCGGCCCCTGGAGCAGCTGGTGCCGCTCTACCGCGACCCGAAGACCGGGATGCGCGTGACCCAGTTCAACATGAAGTGGGTCGAGGCCGCGGGCCTCGTGAAGTTCGACTTTTTGGGCCTCAAGACGCTCACCATGCTGCGGTGCTGCACCGACCTGTTGGCGCAGCGCGGTGTGATCGTCGACCTCGCGGCACTGCCGCTGGACGACGAGAAGACCTACGCGCCGATGGGCCGTGGCGAGACGGTCGGCGTGTTCCAGGTGGAATCGGCCGGCATGCGAAAAGCGCTCTGCGAGATGCAGGCCGACCGCTTCGAGGACATCATCGCGCTGGTCGCCCTCTATCGGCCGGGCCCGATGGCCAACATCCCGGTCTATTGCGAGCGCAAGCTCGGGCGCGACGCCGGCAACGAGGCGACGTGGTATCCGCACCCCAAGCTGGAGCCGGCGCTGAAGGAGACCTTCGGAATCATCGTCTACCAGGAGCAGGTGATGGAGATCGCCAAGCTCCTGGCCGGCTACTCGCTGGGCGAGGCCGACATGCTCCGGCGCGCCATGGGCAAGAAGATCCGCGCGGAGATGGACGCCCAGCGCGAGCGCTTCGTGAAGGGCTGCATCGAGGGTGGGCTGACCAAGCCCAAGGCCAACGAGATCTTCGACCTGCTGGCGAAGTTCGCCGATTACGGCTTCAACAAGAGCCACGCGGCCGCCTACGCCCTGCTGACCTACCAGACCGCCTACCTGAAGGCGAACTATCCGGTCGAGTTCCTCGCCGCCGCGATGAACCTCGACATGGACAACACTGACAAGCTCGCCGAATTCCGGCAGGATGCGCAGCGCCTCAAGATCGTCGTCGAGCCGCCCTCGATCAACACGTCCGGCGTCACCTTCGAGGTGCATGAGGGCCGCATCCGCTACGCGCTGGCCGCGATCAAGGGCGTCGGCCGCGAGGCGGTGAAGTCGATCGTCGAGGCGCGCGGCGAGCGGCCGTTCGAGGACCTCGCCTGCCTCGCCCGCCGGCTCAACCCGCGTCACGTCAACAAGCGCACCCTGGAGAGCCTGGTGGCGGCCGGGGCCATGGACGGCATCGAGCTGGATCGCGCCCGGGCGTGCGCCGCGGTCGAGCCGATGATGAAGCTCGCCCAGGGCGCGGCCGAGGCGGAGACCGCCGGCATCAGTGACATGTTCGGCGGCGTCACCTCCACCGACGTGAGCCTGCGCATCCCGGCCTACGAGGGCTGGCCGATGGCCGAGAAACTGAAGCGCGAATACGAGGCGATCGGCTTCTTCGTCTCGGGCCATCCCCTCGACGAGTATCAGGACCTGCTGGGCAAGCTCCGGGTGCAGAGCTGGGCGGAGTTCTGCCGCTCGGTCCGCGCCGGCACGTCGAGCGTCGGCAAGGTCGCCGCCTCGGTGCTCGATCGCTCGGAGCGCCGCACCAAGACCGGGAACAAGCTCGGCATCGTCACGCTCTCGGACCAGACCGGGCATTTCGAGGCGATCATCTTCTCCGAAGGCCTCGGACATTACCGCGAGATCCTGGAGCCGGGCCAGCCGCTGGTGCTGCAGCTCCAGGCCAACCTCGAAGGCGAGGACGTTCGCGCGCGGATCCTGGCCGCCGAACCCCTCGACGCTGCGGTGGCCCGTTACCAGAAGGGCATGCGGATCTACCTGCGCGACGAGGGTCCGATCGGCGCCGTGCAGCAGCGCCTCGCCATGCGCGGGGAGGGCGAGGTCTCGCTCATCCTGCTCCTCGACGGCGGCGGGCGCGAGGTCGAGATCAAGCTGCGCGACAAGTACCAGGCCACCCCGCAGATCGCCGGGATGCTGCGCGCGGTGCCGGGCGTGGTGCAGGTCGAGGTGAACTGAACCGCGCCGCCACTGGCGTCGCGTTCACGATCCGCAAACCACGTTCGACGGGAATCGCCCGGACACCCGGCCGGGGTGCGCTGGCGCAACTTCGTCAAAACCAAGCGATCCTACACAGCCTCGCTTAACCAAGCGGGACAGGGTCGATGCGGACGAAGGTGGTGCTGGCGCTGACGGTGGTCGTCTACCTGACGACGGGCCGGGCTCCGGGCTTGCGCGAGATGCGCAACCCGGATGCGGAGCATGGCGGCGGGCGCGTCACCATCGCGCTCAAGCGCACCTGGGTCTGAGGAGGCGCCGCGACGCTCGACGTCGGTCGGAACGAAAAAAGGGCTCCTCCCATCCGCCGCGGCGGCATGGGAGGAGCCCTTTTTGCTGCGCGGGCTTCGCGAACGAAGCCCGCACCGACGTCGATGTCAGTACTTGCGGACGAGGGGGGTCGGCGCGGGGGCCGGGGCTGCGACCGAGTAGAGCGGCGCGATCAGGCGGATGAAGCCGTCGGTGGAGTAGTTGTCGCGGGTGCGGCCGTCGAAGGTGGCGTAGGTGGCCGAGGTGACGACGTCGCGGGCGACCATCAGCTGGGCGGTGAAGACGCCGAAGTCGTAGCCGATGAGGCCGCCGAGGGCGAAGCGGCCGCCGCGGCCGACGATGGCCGAGTTGCGGCCGACGTTGACGGTGCCGTAGCCGACGGCGCCGATCTCGAACTTGCCGAACTTCTTCGTGGCGGTGAGGTCGAGGTTGAGGGCGTCGGAGATCACCTGCGGGCCGAGGAAGGCGCCGACGCGACCGTCGAAGCGGCCGGGCGAGTCGTAGAAGTTGCCGGTGAGGTTGGCGGTGAGGTTGTAGCCGTCTCCGGTGTAGCTGACGGCGAGGCCGGCGCGGTAGGTGTTGGAGGCGAGCTGCGGCAGGACGGGGGTGACGCCACCGAGCGAACCGCGGTCGCCGTTGAGGTCGTTCAGGTAGGCGCCGCCCAGCACGCTGACGCCGACGTTGCCGCCGAGGTCGAACGCCCAGATGCCGCCGACGAAGGTGCCGACGTTGATCGAGATGTCTTGGTTGGGGACGCCCGCCCGGTTGCGGGTGAAGGCGAACACGGTCGGGGGGGCGACGAGCAGCTCGACGCGGCCGCCGAACGGCACCAGCGGGGTCGACCAGACCAGGACCGGGATGTTGATCGCGGTGTCGGCGCCGAAGGTGGCGTCGGGCCGGCGGTAGATGAAGGTGTTGATCGCGTAGACGCCCTCGGGCAGCGGCGCGCCGGTGGCCAGGCCGACCTGCTCGCCGGGGATCGTGGTGGTCTGGGCGAAGGCTTCCGTCGCGGTCACGCCGACCGAAAGCATCACCGCTGCTGCGGCAAGCCAGTTCTTGATCATTTTCTCGTTCCTTCCCAAGGATTTCCGCGCTTCGTCCCGCCGCCTCTGCACTACCTTGCCGGTCTGCCGTCTGCGCGGCTCCCGTGCGAGATGTGCCAAGCGCCCCCTACGAAGCCGGCCCGTGTCTCAACGCTGATAACTATTCTACAGAGCGTCGGCGAAAGACAGTGGAATGCCTCGAATCTGATCAGCGAGAGCCGAACCGTTGCTCAAATGCCGCAATCTTGTCGCGGCGCAACAGTGACCGGAACCCAGCGGACGGGATCGCTATCCGGCAGAATAGCGCATGCCGTTCAGCGCCTTGGCGGAGGAAGCGGAGCGGGAGGATTCGGCAAGGCGGGCGGGACGGTTCGCCCGGGCGCCGACGCGGTCCGAGGCCTTCGACTGCGCCGCGAAGGCCTCGATCGAGCCGCCGGACCGTGCCCGGACGCGTGCGGCCGCCGCGCCGCCCGCCGAATCGTGCGCGGCGCGGCGCGGCTACTCGGCAGATCTTGCCGACCGCTTCCGGCATTCGGCGGGGGCGGCGGCGCGCCCCGTCGCTTACGGCGCGCCTACTCGGCGGCGGGCTGCGCGACCGCCCCGCGGGACGCCGGCGGCTTCCCGGCCGGGCGGCGGGCGAGCACGTCGCGCAGGAAGCGCCCGGTATGGCTCGCCTTCGACGCGGCGATCTGCTCGGGCGTGCCTTCGGCCACCACCACGCCGCCGCCGTCGCCGCCCTCCGGCCCCATGTCGATCACCCAGTCGGCGGTCTTGATGACCTCGAGGTTGTGCTCGATCACCACGACGGTGTTGCCCTGGTCGACGAGCTCGTGGAGCACCTCCATCAGCTTGGCGACGTCGTGGAAGTGCAGGCCGGTGGTCGGCTCGTCGAGGATGTAGAGGGTGCGCCCGGTCGAGCGCTTCGACAGCTCCTTGGAGAGCTTCACCCGCTGCGCCTCGCCGCCCGACAGGGTGGTGGCCTGTTGCCCGACGCTGACGTAGTCGAGCCCGACGCGCTTCAGGGTCTCCATCTTCTCGCGGATCGTCGGCACCGCCTTGAACAGGTCGGCGGCCTCCTCGACGGTCATGTCGAGCACGTCGGCGATGGACTTGGCGCGGTACTTCACCTCCAGCGTCTCGCGGTCGTAGCGCTTGCCCTTGCACACGTCGCAGGTGACGTAGACGTCGGGCAGGAAGTGCATCTCGATCTTGATGACGCCGTCGCCCGAGCACGCCTCGCAGCGGCCGCCGCGCACGTTGAACGAGAACCGCCCCGGCTGGTAGCCGCGGGCCTTGGCCTCGGGCAGGCCGGCGAACCAGTCGCGGATCGGGGTGAAGGCGCCGGTATAGGTCGCCGGGTTCGAGCGCGGGGTGCGCCCGATCGGCGACTGGTCGATGTCGATGACCTTGTCGAGGTGCTCCAGGCCTTCGAGCCGGTCGAACGGCGCCGGGTGCTCCAGCGCGCCGTTCAGGCGCTTGGCCACCGCCTTGTAGAGCGTGTCGATGATCAGCGTGGACTTGCCGCCGCCCGAGACGCCGGTGACGCAGGTGAAGGTGCCGAGCGGAATCTCGATGTCCACGTTCTTCAGGTTGTTGCCGCGGGCGCCGAACACGCCGAGCTTGCCCTTGCGCCCTTTGCGCCGCGCCGTCGGGGTCCGCACGGACTTCTCGCCGGTGAGGTACTTGGCGGTGAGCGATTCGGGATGCGCCAGGACCTCCGCGGGCGTGCCCTGCGCGATGATCCGGCCGCCGTGGATGCCGGCGCCCGGCCCGACGTCGACGACGTAGTCGGCCTGGAGGATCGCGTCCTCGTCGTGCTCGACCACGATCACCGAGTTGCCGAGGTCGCGCAGCCGCTTCAGCGTGCCGAGCAGGCGCTCGTTGTCGCGCTGGTGCAGGCCGATCGAGGGCTCGTCGAGCACGTAGAGCACGCCGGTGAGGCCCGAGCCGATCTGCGAGGCCAGCCGAATGCGCTGGCTCTCGCCGCCCGACAGCGTTCCCGAGCCGCGGGCCAGCGTCAGGTATTCGAGGCCGACGTCGACGAGGAAGGACAGGCGGTCGCGGATCTCCTTCAGGATCCGCACCGCGATCTCGTTCTGCTTGGCGGTGAGCCTGGCCGGCAGCTCCGAGAACCAGCGGTGGGCCTCGCTCACCGAGAGCGCGGTGACCGCGCCGACATCCTCCATCGCGACCTTGACGGCCAGCGCCTCGACCTTCAGCCGCTTGCCGCCGCAGGCGGCGCAGGGGGTCTCGCTCATGAAGCGCGAGATCTCGTCGCGGGCGGCGTCGCTCTCGGTCTCCTTGTAGCGGCGCTCCAGGTTCGGGATCACGCCCTCGAACGGCTTGTTGACGGCGTACTTGCGCATGCCGTCGTCGTAGTCGAAGCGGATCGTCTGCTTGCCCGAGCCGTAGAGGATGATCGCGCGGGCCGCCTCGGGAAGCCGCGACCAGGCCGTGTCGGTCTTGAAGCCGTAATGCCGGGCCAGCGCGTCGAGCGTCTGCCCGTAATAGGGCGAGGTGGACTTGGCCCAGGGGCCGATGGCGCCGCGCTTGAGGGTGAGCGCCTCGTCGGAGATCACCAGCTCGGCGTCGATCCGCATCTCGTGGCCGATGCCGCCGCAGGTCGGGCAGGCGCCGAACGGGTTGTTGAAGGAGAACAGCCTCGGCTCGATCTCGGCGATGGTGAAGCCCGAGACCGGGCAGGCGAAGCGCGACGAAAGCGTGATCTTCTCTCTGCTCTCGCCCTCGGGCACGTCGGCGAACTCGATGTCGGCGATGCCGTCGGCGAGCTCGAGCGCGGTCTCGAAGGAATCGGCGAGCCGGGCGGCGATGTCGGCCCGCACCACGATCCGGTCGACCACCACGTCGATGTCGTGCTTGAGCTTCTTGTCGAGCTTCGGCACGTCGTCGATCGGGTAGTACTCCCCGTCGATCCGCA
This sequence comes from Methylobacterium sp. WL8, assembly GCF_008040045.1. NCBI lineage: Bacteria > Pseudomonadati > Pseudomonadota > Alphaproteobacteria > Hyphomicrobiales > Methylobacteriaceae > Methylobacterium > Methylobacterium sp. WL8. The sequence continues at coordinate 115,476 of NZ_VRVF01000003.1, forward strand.
GGCGCTGGAAGCCCTTCTTCTGGAACTCGGCGATCTCCTTGCGGTACTCGCCCTTGCGGCCGCGGACGACGGGCGCGAGCAGGTAGAGCCGGCTCTTCTCGGGCAGCGCCAGGACGCGGTCGACCATCTGCTGGACCGTCTGGCTCTCGATCGGCAGGCCGGTGGCGGGCGAGTACGGAATGCCGACGCGCGCCCAGAGCAGGCGCATGTAGTCGTAGATCTCGGTGACGGTCCCCACGGTGGAGCGCGGGTTCTTCGAGGTGGTCTTCTGCTCGATCGAGATCGCCGGCGAGAGCCCGTCGATCTGGTCGACGTCGGGCTTGGACATCATCTCCAGGAACTGGCGCGCATAGGCCGAGAGCGACTCGACGTAGCGGCGCTGCCCCTCGGCGTAGATCGTGTCGAAGGCGAGCGACGACTTGCCCGAGCCCGAGAGCCCGGTGAACACCACGAGCTTGTCGCGCGGGATCGTCAGGTCGACGTTCTTGAGGTTGTGCTCGCGCGCGCCGCGCACCGAGATCACCCGCCGGTCGCGCTCGGCCGGCGTCTCGCGGTCGAACAGGCGCTCGAGCTTCGCGTCGATGCCGGCCTCGGCCTCGACGGCCGGGTTCGCCTTCGCGGGCTTCCCGGCCGCCGGCGCCTTGGTTGCGGGGGGCTTCGCTGCGGAAGTCGTCGCTGCGGAAGTCTTCGCTGCGGAAGTCTTGCCGGCAGGCGTCTTCCCGGCGGAGTTCTTCCCGGCGGGCGTCTTGGCGGCGACGGCTTTGGCCATGGCGGGGGCGGTCTTTCGAGGCGTCGACGCGGGCGGGATCCGGCGATCGCGAATGCGACCGCCGCGCCGGGTCATGTCGTCCGTCCGAAGCCTTCGGCAAGGTGCGGCGGGCGGGACGCAGGCCCGGCATGCTTGCGCGTCTGCTAGAACGAAACGCGTACGCGGGCAACTCGCCAGCCGTTCCGGGCCGCCGCCGCGCACGCCACGCCCGCCTGGGCCCGGCGCCGAGGCGTGGCCGCTTCCCGGCTTACTGCATCGCCTTCGTCATCGCCTCGGAGGAGGAGGCCTTCGGGTTGGCCTTGCAGTAGGCGCGCATCTTGGCGTCGAGCGCGGAGGCCTGGGGGTCGGCGGCGATCATCGCCTTGTCGGCGGGGCTGAGCGAGGCCTGCGCCTGCGCGTCGGCCTTGAGATAGTCGGCGCAGCTCATGTCGCCGGTCTGGGCTTGGGCGGCGGCGAGGCCGGCGATCAGCAGGCTCGCTGCGAGGAGGGTACGGGTCATGATCGCCTCGGAGTTGGACGGACCCGGAACCGTCGCGCGGTCGCGAGCGACTCCTCCGTAGGACGACACCGCACCCGGCGTCCGTCGCCGACCTTGCCCAGGCGTCCGGAAAGCATGACGGCCCGTCCCAAACCGGCCTGCCGGACTGAGGAAGCCTGCGGTTGTATCGATTGGTGTGCTGAAATATCGAGCTGATCTTAGATTGCAACCGCCTGTTTACCACCTGCGGCTTTATCATTTGTCAAAGCCTTGTGCGAATGAAGGATTGGCAAGCGGATGACGACCGGTGTTCTGATGTCCTTGCGCGGCCGCATCGTGGCGGTCGCGCTGGCACCTTGCCTCGCCTTCGCCGCGGTGGCCGGGGTCGCGATCGCGGACCGGATGGCGCAGCGCGCCGAAGTGGTCCAGGTCGAGGACCTGGTCGGCCTCGCCTCGCGGATCAGCGCCTTCGTCCACGAGGGCCAGCGCGAGCGCGGCGGCTCCAGCCTGTTCCTCGCCTCGAAGGGCACGCAGTTCAAGGCCGAGCTCGTCGCCCAGCGCGCGCGCACCGACGCCGCCCGCCAGGGCCTGGCCGCCGCCGTCACCGCCGGCGCGGCGGCCTACGGCCCCGCCTTCACCGCCCGGGCCGCCGCCTTCGCGCAGGCGCTCGAAGGCCTCGACGCGCAGCGCGGCGGCGTCGACGCCCTGCGGCCGACGGCGCCCCAGGCGGCCGCGGCCTACACCGTCGTGATCGGGGAAGGCCTCGGGCTGGTCCGCGCGATGTCGGGCGTGATCGGCCATGTCGGGATCGCCAACCACGCCGCGTCCTACGCCGCCTTCCTGACGATGAAGGAGTATGCCGGCCAGGAGCGCGCCGCGGCCTCCGCCGCCTTCGCCTCCGGCAGCCTCGACCTCGCCGGGACCCGCCGCCTCGCGACGCTCCTGGCCGACCAGGCCACCTACGAGACCCTGTTCCGCTCGCGGGCGGAGCCAGCCCAAGGCGCCCTGCTCGACGCCAGCGAGGCCTCCGCCCCGGCGCAGGAGGTGGCGCGCCTGCGCAAGGCCGCCCTCGACACCATGCCCGGCGAGCCGCTGGCCTTCCGCGACGCCCCGCTCTGGTTCCGCCTCGCGACCCAGCGCATCGACGGCCTCAAGGCGGTCGAGGACCGCCTCACCGCCGACCTCACCGCGGAGGCCGGCGGCGTCCGCGCGCTCGCCGAGCGGGCGCTGGCGATCTGGTCGGGGGCGGCGCTCGCGATCTTCCTGCTGTCGGGCGCCCTCGCCTTCGCCCTCGGCACCGCGGTGGCCCGGCCGCTGACCCGGATGTCGCGGGCGCTCACCGCCATCGGCCGCGGCGACGACGCCGTGGAGATCCCGCAGGGCGGCCCGAACGAGGTCCGCGCCATCGCGGCCGCCGCCGTCGAATTCCGCGAGAACGTCGCCGAGCGCCGCCGCAGCCGCGCGGTCCAGGAGCGGATGTCGGCCGACGCCGAGGCGGCCCGCCGCGCCGCCGCACTGGAGCTTGCCGACGGCTTCGAGGACCGGGTCGGCGGCATCGTCGAGGCGGTCTCGGCGGCCGCGACCCAGCTCGAGGCGGCGGCGCAGGGCATGTCCCGGGCGGCCGAGGACGCCTCGTCGCTGAGCCGGCAGGTCGCCCACGCCTCGCACGAGGCGGCGCTGTCGGCCGACACCGTGGCGGCGGCGACCGAGGAGCTCTCGGCGTCGGTCGCCGAGATCGGCACCCAGGTCACCGCGTCGGCCGACCTCGCGGCGGCGGCCGAGCGCGACGCCGAGGGCATGGCCGGCGAGGTCCGGCGCCTCGCCGCCGCGGCCGGCAGCATCGCGCAGATCGTCGGGCTGATCTCGCAGATCGCCGACCAGACCAACCTGCTCGCCCTCAACGCCACCATCGAGGCGGCCCGCGCGGGCGAGGCCGGACGCGGCTTCGCGGTGGTGGCCCAGGAGGTGAAGTCGCTGGCCGGCCAGACCGCCCGGGCGACCGAGGAGATCACGACCAAGGTCGTCGAGATCAGCGCCTCCACCGACGCCTCGGTCCAGGCGATCACCGGGATCACCGACGTGATCCGCCGGCTGGCGCGGATCGGCGGCGACATCGCCGCCGCCGTCGAGGAGCAGGGCGCGGCGACCGGCGAGATCGCCCGCACCACCGCCCAGACCTCGGCCGGCACCCGCGCGGTCTCGGAGCATATCGGCGGCGTCAGCGAGGCGGCCGGCACCGCCAGCTCCGGCTCCGCCCAGGTGCTCGCGGCGGCGAGCGCCCTGTCGAGCCAGGCGGGCGACCTGCGCGGCGCCGTCGATCACTTCCTGGCCGGCGTGCGGGCGGCCTGAGGCCCGCCCGGCCCTGCTCGGAGCCGCCAAAGGAAAAGCCCGCCCCCTCGTCGAAGGGGGCGGGCTTTCTTCGTTTCGGGAGCCCGCGTCGGCGGCTACGGAACGTGGATCACCATCGCGGTGAAGGGATGCACGTAGGCCTGGAGCATCACCAGGCCGCCGACGAGGCAGGCCAGCGCGATCGAGTGCCAGAACACGAAGCGCAGGATCTTGCCCTCCTGGCCGAAATAGCCGGTGGCGGTGGAGGCGACGACGATCGACTGGGCGTCGATCATCTTGCCCATCACGCCGCCCGACGAGTTCGCCGAGGCCATGAGCACGCCCGAGAGCCCCAGCTGCTCCGAGGTGATCTTCTGGAGCCCGCCGAAGAGGACGTTCGACGCCGTGTCCGAGCCGGTCAGCGCGACGCCGAGCCAGCCGAGCAGGGTGCCGAAGAACGGGTAGAGGATGCCGGTTCCGGCGAAGGCTAGGCCGAGCGTCGCGTCGACGCCGGCGTAGCGGGTGAGCACGCCGAGCGCGAGCATCGCCGCGATGGTGACGAGCGAGTAGCGCAGCACCCAGATCGTCTCGACGTAGGCGGTGACGAGGCGCAGGGGCGAGAACCGCATGATCGCGCCGGAGATCAACGCCGCGATCAGCACGCCGGTGCCGGTGTAGGACATGTAGGTGAACAGGAAGACGGCGCCCTCCGGGTGGGCCTTGGCCACCACCGGCGGCACCTTCATGATCACGTTGTGCAGGCCCGGCACCTCGTACTTCCAGGTGAAGATCGGGTTCATGATGGCCTTGAACCAGCCGGTGCCCCAGATCGCCACGACCACCGACAGGATGACCCACGGCAGCCAGGCGAGCGCGATCTCCGACGACGAGGCGGTGCGGCCGGTGGAGACCGGCGCGCGCGGCAGGTCGGACGGGACGCCGGCGCCCAGCGCCACGGGCCGGGGCTCGCCGTAGCCGATCGACGGGTCGTTGCCGCGGAGCGCCGGCGAGGTCCAGATCGCGGCCGGCTTCCAGACCTTCAGGAACAGCACCAGCGCGCCCATCGCCGCGATCGAGGCGCCGATGTCGACGATCCACGGGTTGACGTAGTTCGAGATGCCGAACTGGGCCGCCGCGAAGGCGCCGCCGCAGATCAGGATCGCCGGCCAGACCTGGATCATGCCGCGGAAGCCCGCGAACACCCAGATCAGCCAGAACGGCACGATCAGCGAGAACACCGGCAGCTGGCGGCCGATCATCGCGCCGAGCACGTAGGGGTCGTAGCCCGTCACCGAGGCCAGGCCCTGGATCGGGGCGCCGAGCGCGCCGAAGGCCACCGGCGCGGTGTTGGCGATGAGCGAGAGGCCGGATGCGGCCAGCGGCGAGAAGCCGAGCCCGATCAGGATCGCGCCGGTGACCGCCACCGGCGTGCCGAACCCGCCCGCGCCCTCGAAGAAGGCGCCGAAGGCGAAGGCGACGAGCAGCAGCTGCAGCCGCCGGTCGCTGGTGATGCCGGCCACCGATTGCTGGAGGGTCGCGAACCACCCCTTCTCCACCGTCAGCCGGTAGAGGAAGATGACGTTGAGGATGATCCAGCCGATCGGGAAGAAGCCGGTCACCATCCCGAGCAGGGAGGCGCGGGTCGCGAGGCCCACCGGCATGCCGAAGGCGACGACGGCGATGGCGAAGGCCAGGATCAGGGCGAGGACGGCGGCGACGTGGGCCTTGACCCGGCCGCTGGCGATCATGGCGAGCAGCGCGATCACCGGCACGGAGGCGGCGAGCGTCGACAGCCACGGGTTGCCGAACGGATCGTAGACCTGATTCCAGGTTTGGACGGGTTCCACGGGCGTAGTCCTCCGATGGCCCGGGTTGATCCGCGGGCCGTTGGAGGCGGTGCTAGCAGAGCGGCGAATCCGGCTCAACGCCGAGAGATAATGTATTCAGAAGGTGTTGCGCGCCGGTTGCTCGTTCAGCGGGACCCTGTCGCCCGGGCGGCGGGACCCGGCCGCGCGCGGATGCGCGGCCGGTCCGTCCTCAGACCAGCATCCCCATCGGGCTCTCGATCAGGCCCTTGAAGGCGGCGACCAGCTCGGCCCCGAGCGCCCCGTCGAGCACGCGGTGGTCGCAGGAGAGCGTCGCGGTCATCACCTGGGCGACGGCGGGGGCGCCGTCCTTGACCACGATCCGCTTCTCGCCGGCGCCGACCGCCAGGATCGAGGATTGCGGCGGGTTGATCACCGCGGTGAAGTGCTTGATCCCGAACATGCCGAGGTTCGACACCGAGGTGACGCCGCCCTGGTACTCCTCCGGCTTCAGCTTCTTGGCGCGGGCGCGAGCGGCGAAGTCCTTCATCTCGTTGGAGATGGTGGACAGCGTCTTCTCGTCGGCCCGGCGGATGACGGGCGTGAACAACCCGCCGTCGATCGCCACCGCGACGCCGACCTCGGCGTGCTTGAAGCGCAGCACCCGGTCCTCGGCCCAGACCGCGTTGGCCATCGGCACCCGGGTCAGGGCGAGGCCCATCGCCTTGATGACGAAGTCGTTGACCGAGAGCTTGAACAGCGGCTTGCCGTCCTTGTCCTTGGCCGCGCTCTTGTTGAGCTGCTCGCGCAGCGCCATCAGCGCGTCGATCTCGCAATCGACGGTCAGGTAGAAGTGCGGCGCCACCTGCATCGCCTCGGTGAGGCGCTTGGCGATGGTCTTGCGCATGCCGTCGAGGGGCACTTCCTCGTAGCTGTCCTTGGCGTAGAAGCCGCGGACCTGGTCGGTGGTGAGGCCGGCGGCCCTGGTCGCGGGCGCCGTGGCGGGCGCAGCCTTCGGCGCTGCGGCCTCCGGCGCCTTCGCGGCCGCTTGCGGGGCCGCCGTGGGGGCCACCTTGCCGGTGCCGGCCGCCTTGGCTGCGCGCACGTCGCGCTCGATCACCCGGCCGCGCGGGCCCGAGCCCTGGACGGCGGAGAGGTCGATCCCCTCCTGCTTGGCGATGCGGCGGGCCAGCGGCGAGGCGAAGACGCGCTCGCCCGAGCCGCCCTGCGGGGCGGCGTCCGCCTTGGCGGCGGGCTGGGCCCCGTCCGGGGCCTCGTTCACCCGCGCGTAGGACATGTGCCCGCCGCCGGGCGTGGCGTTCTCGTTCGCCGACGACGCGTCGGCCTTGGGCGCCTCCGCGGGGGCGGCGGCAGGGGCCGAGCCGCCCGCCTGGACCCCGGCCGGATCCTCGCCGTCGATGGCGATCACCGCGATCAGGTCGTTGACCGGCACGTCCGCGGTGCCCTCGGGCACGACGATACGCGCGAGCACGCCCTCGTCGATCGCCTCGACCTCCATGGTCGCCTTGTCGGTCTCGATCTCGGCGAGCACGTCGCCCGACTTGATCGCGTCGCCCTCCTTCTTGAGCCACTTGGCGAGGTTGCCCTTCTCCATCGTCGGCGAGAGGGCGGGCATCAGGACGTTGACGGGCATGGCTTCAGGTCTCGTCCGTGGGCAGGGAGGGAGCGTCGGGTTCGGCGCGGGGATCGGCGAAAGGGTCGGCCGAGGGGTCGGCGAAGGGAAACAGGTCGTCGAGCGGGAACGGAACCGCGTCGAAGGGCGGCAGGGCCACGGTCTCGCCGCGCGCCACCGTGCCGAGCAGCAGCCACTGGGAGCCGGCGAGCGCGAAGGCTTCGAGCACCCCGTCGGCGGGATCGAGCAGCCACAGGTGCCCGACGCCGGCCTCCGCGTAGATGCGGCGCTTCGGGCCGCGATCGAGCCGCGCAGTGGCCGGCGACAGGATCTCGCAGACCCAGTCCGGCACGGTCTCGACGAAGGCGGTTTTGGGCTCGGCCGGCAGCCGCTCGCGGCGCCAGCCGGCGAGGTCGGGGACCACCACCTGCACGCCGAGGTGGAGTTCGGGCTCGACCATGAAGATCCAGCCGCCCGGCCCGCCGCGCCCGCGGCCGAAGGGTGCGTTCAGCTCCGTGGCCAGGCCCACCGCCGCCATCGCATGGCGCGGCCGCGGCCGCGGATGCGTCTCCAGCGACCCGTCGACGATCTCGGCCACGCGATCGGCCGGAACGGCCTCCAGGTCGGCATAGGTGGCGACACGCAGTGCGGGCTCGGCCATGCGCTCGGGCCCCGCTAGTTCAGGCCGCCGGGATCGAGGCCCTCGGCCTCCCACCCCGCGCGGATGCGGTCGAACGCCTCCTCTTCCGACATGTCGGTTTCCAGGGCGTAGGCGCGGGCCGCCTGCCGGGCGAGGTCGACCATCAGGCGGCCCCAGGTGGCGGGGTCGTCGAAGGACCGGCGCAGCGCCACGCTGACGGCCCCGTCGACCACGGCCGCGCGCAGCACCTCGATGCCGCCCTGTTCCAGGGCGTCGGGCGGGATCTCGAGGGCTTGGAAGGATTCACTCATACCACGTCATGACCCGTCGATCGGCCCGGTTCCGCCCTCAGGCGCGAAGGCGGATCGCATTCACCGGTAGCAGACGGCCTTGGCCGCCTCGACGACCTCGGCGACGTTGGGCAGCGCCAGCTTCTCGAGGTTGGCCGCGTAGGGCATCGGCACGTCCTTGCCGGTGACGCGCAGCACCGGCGCGTCGAGGTAGTCGAACGCGTCGACCATCAGGCGGGCCGAGATCTCGGCGCCGATGCCGCTCTGCGGGAAGCCCTCCTCCACCGTGACGCAGCGGCCGGTCTTCTTCACCGATTCGAGAACCGTCTCGGTGTCCATCGGGCGGATCGTGCGCAGGTCGATCACCTCGGCCTCGATGCCCTGGTCGGCCAGGATCTGCGCCGCCTTGAGGGCGTAGGTCATGCCGATGGCGAACGAGACGATGGTCACGTCGGTGCCGGCGCGATGGATGCGGGCCTTGCCGATCGGCAGCACGAAGTCGTCGAGCTTCGGCACCGGGAAGGTCTGGCCGTACAGGATCTCGTTCTCGAGGAAGATCACCGGGTTCGGGTCGCGGATCGCGGCCTTGAGCAGGCCCTTGGCGTCGGAGGCGGTGTAGGGCGCGATCACCTTCAGGCCGGGCACGTTCGAGTACCACGCCGAATAGTCGTGGCTGTGCTGGGCGCCGACGCGGGCTGCCGCGCCGTTGGGGCCGCGGAACACGATCGGGCAGCCGAGCTGGCCGCCGGACATGTAGAGGGTCTTGGCCGCCGAGTTGATGATGTGGTCGATCGCCTGCATGGCGAAGTTGAAGGTCATGAACTCGACGATCGGCTTCAGGCCGGACAAGGCCGCGCCGACGCCGATGCCGGCGAAGCCGTGCTCGGTGATCGGGGTGTCGACCACGCGCCGCGCGCCGAATTCCTGCAGCAGGTTCTGCGTGACCTTGTAGGCGCCCTGGTACTCGGCGACCTCCTCGCCCATGACGAAGACGTCCTCGTCCCGGCGCATCTCCTCGGCCATGGCGTCGCGAAGCGCCTCGCGCACGGTCATAGTCACCATCTCGGTGCCGGCCGGGAACTCCTCCATCACCGGCGCGGCGGCCTTGTTGGTGATCACGGCGGGCGCGGCCGGCGCACGGGGCGCGTCGTCGCCGGTCTTGGCGGTGGGCGCCGGCGCCGGGGCGAGCCCTTCCGCCTGCATGTCCGGCGTCGGGGCGGGATGGCCCTCGGCCGGACCCTTCGGCTTTCCGCCGCCGCCCCCGGAGGCCGCGGCCGCCGCGACGTCCTCGCCCTCGCCGGCGATGATCGCGATCGGGGTGTTGACGGCGACGCCCTCGGTGCCCTCGGCGACCAGGATCTTGGCGAGCGTGCCCTCGTCGATCGCCTCGACCTCCATGGTCGCCTTGTCGGTCTCGATCTCGGCGAGCACGTCGCCCGACTTGATCGCGTCGCCCTCCTTCTTGAGCCATTTGGAGAGCTTGCCCTCCTCCATGGTCGGAGACAGGGCGGGCATCAGGATGTCGGTCGCCATGAAGGGTCTCTGATCGGTGAGGCGGGCGGGGCGGCCTTGAAGGGGGCGTCGGAGAGGCGGCGCGCCCTCAGGCGCGCGCGTCCAGCAGGATGTCGGTCCACAGCTCGGACGGATCCGGCTCGGGATCGTGGGTCGCGAACTCGGCGGCGTCGGCGACGGTCTCGCGGACCTTGGCGTCGGTGGCCTTCAGCTCGGCCTCGGCGACCCCGTGCAGCTCGATCAGGCGCTTGCGCACCATCTCGATCGGGTCGTGCTCGTCGCGCATCTTCGAGACCTCGTCCTTCGTCCGGTACTTGGCCGGATCGGACATCGAGTGGCCGCGATAGCGGTAGGTCTGCATCTCGAGGATGTAGGGGCCCGCGCCGGTGCGGGCGTGCTCGATCGCGCGCTGCGCCGCCTCGCGCACGGTCCGCACGTCCATGCCGTCGACCTGCTCGCCGGGGATGCCGAAGGAGATGCCGCGCCGCGAGAAGTCCGTCTGCGCCGAGGCGCGGGCGACCGAGGTGCCCATGGCGTAGCGGTTGTTCTCGATCACGTAGACCACGGGCAGCTTCCACAGCTGCGCCATGTTGAAGCTCTCGTAGACCTGGCCCTGGTTGGCCGCGCCGTCGCCCATGTAGGTCAGGCTGACCTTGCCGTTCTTGCGGTAGGCGTCGGCGAAGCCGAGGCCCGTGCCGAGGGAGACCTGCGCGCCGACGATGCCGTGCCCGCCGAAGAACTGCTTCTCGCGGCTGAACATGTGCATCGAGCCGCCCTTGCCGCGGCTGTAGCCGCCGCGGCGGCCGGTGAGCTCGGCCATCACGCCCTTCGGGTCCATGCCGCAGGCGAGCATGTGGCCGTGGTCGCGGTAGCCGGTGATCACCTGGTCGCCGTCGACCGAGGCCATCTGCATGCCGATGACGACCGCTTCCTGGCCGATGTAGAGGTGGCAGAAGCCGCCGATCAGGCCCATGCCGTAGAGCTGCCCCGCCTTCTCCTCGAAGCGGCGGATCAGCAGCATCTGGTGGTAGGCGTGGAGGTCTTCCTCGCGGGTGAATTGCGGCGCGTTGGGAGCGGGCTGGTGCTCGGCCGCCACGGCTTCCGGCGCCTCCGCGGCAGGGTTGGGCTGCCCCGCATCTTTCGCGGCATCCATCGGCGTGCTCCCGTGCTGGCGTCTCTTCCCTGTCGGTTTAGGACACGCGCCCCGGGAATGCGAGGGCCTACGCTCTGACAGGTTCCGGCCGTTGTCAGGCGCTTCGGAGCTTCGCGGGAAGGGCCGTTCGGGCGTCGAAGCGCCGTTCAGGGATCGATGACGACCACGTCGTTGGCGTGGACCCGGCCGAGGACGACGCGGGCGCGCTCCTCCAGCAGGTCGCGGTCGATCTGCTCGCTGCGCAGCAGCGCGACGCGGTGCTCCCAGGTCGCCCGCTCGGCCTTGGCGGCCGCGAGGTCCCGGGTCAGCCCGTAGGCCTGGATCTTGAGGGCGCGCTTGGCCTCCAGGCCGCGGTTGCCGTTCTCGGCCTGATACACGAAGTAGCCGACCACCAGCCCGGACAGGGTCCAGAGGCTGAGGGGCAACACGACCATTCTGACGCGGCGACGGACGACCATGCCGCGACCATCGGCGGCGAGGGTTAACAAAGCCTTTGCCGCGCCGCCCGATCGCGCGCTCGGCGGTGGACGGTGGCACACCTGCGGGTTGAACCGACCTCCGGAGTGCGGGAAGATCGGAACAAAGGTCGAACATCGATCCGCCTGCGATCGCGCTGCGGACGGATCGCTCAAACGGGACAGCGCAGTGACCGCCCCGGTGCGAAAAGTCATCCACGTCGACATGGACGCGTTCTACGCCTCCGTCGAGCAGCGCGACGACCCCGCCCTGCGCGGCCGGCCGGTGGCGGTCGGCGGCTCGCGCGAGCGCGGCGTGGTCGCGGCGGCGAGCTACGAGGCGCGGGTCTTCGGGGTGCGCTCGGCGATGCCCTCGGTGACCGCGCGCCGGCTCTGCCCGGACCTGGTGTTCGTGCGCCCGCGCTTCGAGGTCTACCGCGGCATCTCCGAGGAGATCCGCACGGTGTTCTCCGAGCACACGCCGGTGATCGAGCCGCTCTCCCTCGACGAGGCCTACCTCGACGTCACCGAGAACCTGCAGGGGCTGCCGACCGCCACCCTGGTCGCCCGCGCGATCCGTGCCGCGATCCGCGAACGCACCGGGCTCGTGGCCTCGGCCGGCGTCTCGTACAACAAGTTCCTGGCCAAGGTGGCCTCCGACTACCGCAAGCCCGACGCGCTGTTCGTGATCACCCCGGAGATGGGGCCGGCCTTCGTCGAGGATCTGGCCATCGGCCGCTTCCACGGCATCGGCCCGGTCACGGAGACGAAGATGCGCCGGCTGGGCATCCACACCGGCCGCGACCTCAAGGCCCGCTCGCTGGAGGAGCTGACCGCCATCCTCGGCAGCGCGGCGCCCTACTACCACGGGGTGGCGCGCGGCATCGACGAGCGCCCGGTGCGGGCGCACCGCATCCGCAAGTCGATCGGCGCCGAGAACACCTTCTCCGACGACAGCGCCGACCTCGACGTCCTCGCGGAGCGCCTCGCGCCGATCCTCGACAAGGTCGCGGGCGCCTGCGCCGCCAAGGGCCTGCGCGGCCGGACCGTGACGCTCAAGGTGAAGTTTTCGGACTTCGCGCAGGTGACCCGGGCGCGCTCGCTGGCCTCGCCCGTCGGCGACCGGGCGAGCCTGGAGGCGATCAGCCTCGGCCTGCTGCGCGACCTCTACCCGCTCCGGCGCAGCGTGCGGCTGCTCGGCGTCGCGCTCTCGGCCCTCGACCACGGCGAATCCCCGGAGCCGCTGCAGCTCGGCCTGGCGATCTGACGGCCCCCGCCGAGCCGCCGGGGGCGCAGTCATCGGGTCGCGGTCATCGGGTCGCGGGTCCTTCGCCGGCGCCCCGCCCTACCTGGGTGGAGAACGACAGCGACAGCAGGCAGCCATGACCGACGACCCCCGCGAAGCCGGAGCACGGCCCCCCTTCCCCGGCGACCAGCAGCAGGCGCGGCCGGGATTGTCTTCGCGGATGACCCCCGCCCCCGACCACGGCGAGCACAGCTACGTCGGCAAGGGCCTGCTGACCGATCGCGTCGCCCTGATCACCGGGGGCGATTCCGGGATCGGCCGGGCGGTGGCGATCGCCTACGCCCGCGAGGGCGCCGACGTGGCGATCTCGTACCTGCCCGTCGAGCAGACGGACGCCGAGGAGACGAAGGCCTGGGTCGAGCGGGCCGGCCGCCGCGCCCTGCTGCTGCCGGGAGACCTGCGCGAGGAGGCCCATTGCCGCGACCTCGTCGCGCGCACGGTCGCCGAATTCGGGCGCCTCGACATCCTGGTCAACAACGCTGCCGCGCAGACCGTCAACGACGGGCTCGACGACGTGACGGCGAAGGACCTCGAAGGCTCGTTCCGCGCCAACGTCTTCGCCATGTACTACCTGTGCCAGGCGGCGGTGCCGCACATGAAGCCCGGCTCGGCGATCGTGAACTCCACGAGCCAGCAGGCCAAGGTCGCCGACAAGACCATGCTGATCTACGCCGCCACCAAGGGGGCGATCGCCAGCCTGACGATCGGGCTGTCGAACCTGCTGGCGCCCAAGGGCATCCGGGTGAACTGCGTCGCGCCCGGCCCGGTCTGGACGCCGATCCAGCCGATCGTGAAGAGCCCGGAGCAGATCGCGTCGCTGGGGTCCGAGACGCCGCTCGGCCGCGCCGGCCAGCCGGCCGAGCTGGCCCCGGCCTACGTGCTGCTGGCGTCGCGCGAGGGCAGCTACATGTCCGGCGCGCTCGTGCCCGTCACCGGCGGCACGCCGATGTACTGAGCCGCGACCCCGCCGACCGGAACGGTCCGCGGCGCCTGCGATTGACGGCGGAACCCCCCAAGGGGCCGAATTGAGGGGCCGAACCGCCCTGCCACAGGAGCCGGAACCATGTCGAAGACCATCGCCGCCACGTTCGAGACCCGCCGCGACGCCGAGATGGCGGTCGAGCACCTCGTCCAGGAGCACAAGATCGACCGCAAGGCCGTGACCATCGCGCCGGTCTCGGACGAGAACAGCGCCGGCACCGAGACCGCCGGCGCCGACATCGAGGACGGCCGCGTCGCGAAGACCCACACCGACGGCGAGCCCAAGCTCGCCGGCCGCCTCAAGGTCTCGGCCGACGTCGACCCGTCGCTCGCCGACAAGGTCGAGACCTCGTTTGCGACCTACGGCGGCAAGGCCGCCTGAGCCGGCACGCCGCACGACGCCGTCCCGCGATCCAACGGGCGACCGCTTTATCCGGGAAGGCGCGGGGCCCCCTCTCCCCGCGGGCGGGGAGAGGCCCGCACCGACCTCGTCGTCGGTGCGGGAAGCGAAGGCGAAGCCGAAGCGGCGGTGAGGGGGGCCGACGGAGGAGCCTCATTCGGCTCGGCCCCCTCACCCTCGGCAGCCGCCTCGCTTCGTCGACGACGAGGTCGGCAAAGCCCTCTCCCCGCAGGCGGGGCGAGGGGATGCGCGCCGACCGTTCAGCCGGAAGCGGAGACGCGTGGGCACGACGGCTCGCCGCACCCCTGCCCCGGCTGGGCCGCTCAGGCGGCCCAGACCTGGCGGTACAGCGTCGCGATGGCCTCGATCTCCGGCACGACCGGGTTGTTGCCCGGCGAGCCCGAGGCCAGCGCCTGCGCCGCCATGGTCGGGATCAGCCCGTTCCACCTTGCCTCGTCGATGCCGTAATCGCCCGGCGTCGGCACCTGCAGGTCGTCGTTGAGGTTCTGCAGCTCGGCGATCAGGCGCGAGACCGCGCGCGCGTCGTCGTCGGTCTCGCGCGCCACGCCCATCGCCCGGGCGCAGGCGGCGTAGCGGCCGGGCGAGCCGGGCGCCGAGAACGCGGTGACGGCCGGCAGCAGCATCGCGTTCGAGAGCCCGTGCGGCACATGGAAATGCGCGCCGATCGGCCGGCTCATCCCGTGAACGAGGGCCACCGAGCTGTTCGAGAACGCGATCCCCGCCTGGGTCGCGCCGAACATCATCGCCTCGCGCGCACCGCGGTCGCCCGGATCGGTCCAGACCCGACGCAGGTTCGGTGCGATCGCCCGCATCGCGGCGAGTGCGAACCCGTCCGAGAACGGGTTGGACTTGCGCGAGACGTAGGCCTCGATCGCGTGCGTCAGCGCGTCGATGCCGGTGTCGGCGGTGAGCCGGGCGGGCTTGCTCAGGGTCAGCTCGTAGTCGACGAGCGCGGCGACCGGCAGGTAGGCGAGGCCGGCGCAGAGCATCTTCTCGTCGGTGGCCTCGTCGGTGACGATGGTGAAGCGCGTCGCCTCCGAGCCGGTGCCGGCGGTGGTGGGGATCGCCAGGATCGGCAGGCCGGGCGCCTCCTGGCTGTGCGGCGCCTTGTAGTCGCGCATGTGCCCGCCGTGGCGGGCCAGCACCGCGACCGCCTTGGCCGTGTCCATCGGGCTGCCGCCGCCGAAGCCGACGACGCAATCGTGGTCGCCGGCCTTGAGCGCCGCGAGCGCCGCCTCCACCGAGGCGACCGTCGGGTCCGGGACGGTCTGCGAGAACAGCCCGGCCTGGATGCCGGCCGCCGCCAGCCGCTCGACGAGCCGCCCGGCCCGGCCGCTGTCGGCGAGGTAGGGATCGGTGACGACGAACGGCCGCGACAGCCCGAGCTGCCCCAGGACCTCCGGCAACAGCCCGCACGCGCCGGCTCCGATCCGCATCAGCCGCGGCAGGGCGATGGCGCTGATCATGGCGTTGGATCCGTCTTCTCGAGGGACGCGGGCGGCGCGGGGGCGCGCGATTGAACCCATCATACGCAAGGCAGGCTAGCGGTTGCGCAGGCGCCAGGACAAGCCCGTTCGGAACGGCCGGCGCGACATCCGGCCCGCCTTATCCCGCCCGCGAGAACAGCGCCTGCGCCGCCTCGACCGCCCCGACGATGAACGCCGCCACCTCGCGGATGTGGGCGGCCTGCCGGTGGTCCTCGTGGATGTGCATGTGGAAGGCCCGCGTCAGCGACAGCGCGTCCGGCAGCACCGGCACGAGCCCCGGATGGGCGGCGGCGATGAAGCCCGGCACGATGCATAGCCCCGCGCCGGCCAGCGTCGCGTGGACCTGGGCGAGGAGGTTCGTCGAGCGCAGCCGCGCCGAGGCGCCCGGCCCGATCACGTTGAGGTAGTTGAGTTCGCGGGCAAACAGCATGTCCTCGATGTAGCTGACGAACGGATGCCGCCCGAGGTCGGCCACCGTCCGGATCGGCTCGGCCGCGTCGAGGTAGCCTTTCGACCCGTAGACGAAGAGCCGGTAGTCGGTGAGCCGGCGCGTCACCACCCGCGCCTGCTGCGGCGCCGACAGGCTGACGACGATGTCGGCCTCGCGCTTCGACAGGCTGAAGATCCGCGCGGTCGCCATGATCTCGACCTCGAGCCCCGGATGGGCTTGCGTCAGCCGGTGCATGCGCGGGGCGAGGAACACGCTGCCGAACCCGTCCGGCGCGCCGATCCGCACCGTGCCCGAGACGCTCCGCCCCGTCCCGCCGGAAGCCGACCCCGAGACGAAGGCGCTCTCCATCGCCTCCGCCGTCCCGAGCAGCGCCTCGCCGGCTTCCGTGAGCGCGTAGCCGAGGTTGCTCTTGTGGAACAGCCGCCGGTCGAGCCCCTCCTCCAGCGCCAGGATGCGCCTTGCCACCGTGGTGTGCTCGGTGCCGGTCTGCACCGCCGCGGCCGTCAGCGTGCCGGTGCGGGCGACGGCGAGGAAGTAGCGCAGGTCGTCCCAGTTGCGGGTCCGCTTGAGGCTCACGGGCGGGGTCCGATCCGGCTGCGTTGTGCATCGATGCACACCGGCTGCGAGCAGGTCCAGCTTTATCGCCCGATCGACGCTGCTATGGTCCGTCCAAAATCCGGTCGCGTTCGCGCAAGCCGGTCCTGAGGAAACGAAGCTAAGGAGAGGCGCGCATGCGCACGATCGGGCATTTCATCGGCGGCAAGGCCGTCGAGGGCACCAGCGGCCGGTTCGCGGACGTGTTCCTTCCCTCCACCGGCGAGGTCCAGGCCCGCGTCGCGCTGGCGAGCCGCGCCGAGCTTCGCGCGGCGGTCGAGAACGCCCGCGACGCGCAAGGGGCCTGGGCGGCCACCAACCCGCAGAAGCGCGCCCGCGTGATGATGCGCTTCCTCGAGCTGATCCGCGCCGAGATGGAGCCGCTGGCTGAGCTGCTGGCCTCCGAGCACGGCAAGACGGTGCCCGACGCCAAGGGCGACATCCAGCGCGGCGTCGAGGTGGTCGAGTTCGCCTGCGGCATCCCGCACCTGCTGAAGGGCGAGTACACCGAGGGCGCCGGCCCCGGCATCGACGTCTACTCCCTGCGCCAGCCGCTGGGGGTCGTGGCCGGCATCACGCCGTTCAACTTCCCCGCCATGATCCCGCTGTGGAAGTGCGCGCCGGCCATCGCCTGCGGCAACGCCTTCATCCTCAAGCCGTCCGAGCGTGACCCCGGCGTGCCGATGCGCATCGCCGAGATCTTCCTGGAGGCGGGCCTGCCGCCGGGCATCCTCAACGTCGTCAACGGCGACAAGGAGGCGGTCGACGCCATCCTCGACGACGAGGACATCAAGGCGGTGGGCTTCGTCGGCTCCTCGCAGATCGCCGAGTACATCTACGTCCGCTCCGCCCAGACGGGGAAGCGCGCCCAGTGCTTCGGCGGCGCCAAGAACCACATGATCATCATGCCGGACGCCGACATGGGCCAGGCCGTCGACGCGCTGATCGGCGCCGGCTACGGCTCGGCCGGCGAGCGCTGCATGGCGATCTCGGTCGCCGTGCCCGTGGGCGAGGGCACCGCCGACCGGCTGATGGAACGGCTGATCCCGCGGGTGGAGAGCCTGAAGATCGGCCCCTCGCACGATGGCTCGGCCGATTACGGCCCGATGGTCACCGCCGAGGCGGTGGCGCGGGTGAAGGGCTACATCGAGACCGGTGTGAGGGAAGGCGCCGAGCTCGCCGTCGACGGCCGCGGCTTCACCCTGCAGGGCTACGAGAACGGCTTCTACATGGGCGGCTGCCTGTTCGACCGCGTGACGCCGGACATGACGATCTACAAGGAAGAGATCTTCGGGCCGGTGCTCTCGGTGGTGCGGGCCAAGGATTACGAGGAGGCGCTGGCCCTCCCCTCGACCCACCAGTACGGCAACGGCGTCGCGATCTTCACCCAGGACGGCGACGCGGCGCGCGACTTCACCGCCAGGGTCAACGTCGGCATGGTCGGCGTCAACGTGCCGATCCCGGTGCCGATCGCCTACCACACCTTCGGCGGCTGGAAGCGCTCGGGCTTCGGCGACCTGAACCAGCACGGGCCGGACTCGATCCGCTTCTACACCAAGACCAAGACCGTGACCCAGCGCTGGCCCTCGGGCATCAAGAGCGGCGCGGAGTTCTCGATCCCGACGATGCGCTGAACCACGACACGCCCCCTCTCCCATAGGGAGAGCGTTGGGGTGAGGGGTATGACGCCTCAGACCTGAGTCCGCCATCGACGCGCGTTCAGGCCGCGCCTGATCTGGCTCCGTCATACCCCTCACCCTGTCCCTCTCCCTACAGGAGAGGGGACCCGCGCCTCATCTGCCGGGCGCGGGGCTGCAGCAGCGGCACGACGAAAGGCCACCCGATGACGTTCGGCCTCACTGAAGACCAGGTCGCCATCCGGGAGATGGCCCAAGACTTCGCGCGCGAGCACATCGCGCCGCACGCCCTCGATTGGGACGCGCGCAAGCACTTCCCCGTCGAGACTTTTCGCGCGGCGGCGGCCCTCGGCATGGCCGCGATCACCATCCGCGAGGATGTCGGCGGGTCGGGCCTGAGCCGCGTCGACGCCAGCCTGATCTTCGAGGCGTTGGGCCAGGGCTGCCCGACGGTGGCGGCCTTCCTCTCGATCCACAACCTGTCCTCCTGGATCATCGACGCCTTCGGCAGCGAGGCGCAGCGCCGGCGCTGGCTGCCGTCGCTGACCCGGATGGACACGATCGCCAGCTACTGCCTGACGGAGGCCGGCTCGGGGTCGGACGCCGCGGCGCTCCGCACCCGCGCGGTGCGCGACGGCGACGACTACGTCCTGACCGGCGAGAAGCAGTTCATCTCGGGCGCCGGCGCCAGCGACCTCTACCTCGTCATGGCCCGCACCGGGGCTGAGGGGGCGAAAGGCGTCTCGGCGATCCTGGTCGAGAAGGGCACGCCCGGCCTCTCCTTCGGCGCCGACGAGCGCAAGATGGGCTGGAACGCCCAGCCGACCCGTGCCGTGCGCTTCGACCAGTGCCGGGTGCCGGTGGAGAACCGCCTCGGCGCCGAGGGCGAGGGCTTCCGCTTCGCCATGGCCGGGCTCGACGGCGGGCGCCTCAACATCGCCGCCTGCGCGCTCGGCGGCGCGCAGTCGGCGCTGGACCGCACCCTCGCCTACCTGCAAGACCGCCGCGCGTTCGGCCAAAAACTCTCGGACTTCCAGGCGCTGCAGTTTCGCCTCGCCGACATGGCGACCGAACTCGAGGTCGCCCGCGCGTTCCTGCGCCATGCGGCCGCCGCCCTCGACGCCAAGGCGCCGGAGGCGACCAAGCTCTGCGCCATGGCCAAGCGCCACGTGACGGACGCCGCCTTCCACGTCGCCAACGAGGCGCTCCAGCTCCACGGCGGCTACGGGTATCTCGCCGAGTACGGCATCGAGAAGATCGTCCGCGACCTGCGCGTCCACCAGATCCTGGAAGGCACCAACGAGATCATGCGGGTGATCATCGCCCGCGCGCTGCTCGGGGGGCGCTGATGTCGGACATCCTCGTCGAGCGGACCGGCGCGCTCGGGCGCATCCGCCTCAACCGGCCGAAGGCGCTGAACGCGCTGACCCACGGCATGGTCGGCGCAATCGACGCGGCCCTCGACCGGTTCGGCGCCGACCCGGGCGTCGCCGCGATCCTGCTCACCGGCGAGGGCGCGCGCGGCCTCTGCGCCGGCGGCGACCTGCGCTTGCTCTACGAGAGCGCGGGTCCAGGCTTCGCCGAGGACTTCTGGCGCGACGAGTACCGCCTCGACGCCCGCATCGCGCGGCTCGAAAAGCCGTTCGTGGCGATCATGGACGGGATCACCATGGGCGGCGGCGTCGGGCTGTCGGGCCATGCCCGCCACCGCGTCGTCACCGAGCGCTCGCGCATCGCCATGCCGGAGACCGGCATCGGCTACCTGCCCGACGTCGGCGGCACCTGGCTGCTGCCCCGCGCGCCCGGCGAAATCGGGACCTATCTCGGGCTGACCGGGGCACAGATGGGGGCCGCCGACGCGATCTTCGCGGGCTTCGCCGACGCCCTCGTGCCGGCCACGGCCCTGCCCGGCCTGGTCGACGCGCTCGCCGCCCTCCCCCAAGGGGCAAAACAAGAGGCCGGACATGCCGCCGTCCGGGCGGCGATCCACGCGCGCGCCGTCACGCCGGAGCCAACCCCGCTCGGGGAGGCGCGGGCGCTGATCGACGCCTGCTTCGCCTTCGACCGCGTCGCGGACATCCTGGCGGCGCTCGCCGCCGACGGGTCCGAGTTCGCGACGCGGACGCGCACGACGCTGCTGGAGAAATCCCCGTCGAGCCTCGTGCTGACGCTGCGTCTGCTGCGTCTGGGCCGCACGTCCGCACGGCTGGAGGACTGCCTGGAACGCGAGTTCCACGCCTCGCTGGCGCTGCTGGCCGAGGGCGATTTTCGCGAGGGCATCCGCGCCGCCGTGATCGACAAGGACAAGACGCCGCGCTGGTCGCCGACGACGCTCGATGCGGTCGACCTCGAACGGATCGAGGCCTGGCTGGCCCCTCGGGCGGCCCCGGTCTTTCCGGTGCCGGCCGACGCTTCCCGCCCAGCCCCCGCATCCCGAGGCGCCCGCTGACGCGGCACCTCGGGATGCGGGCGGAGGATTAGGGCCACGAAACAAGATGCGACGCGGAGCACCGCGCGCGAGACACGACCGGAGGAGCCATGACCACGACGCCCCAAACCATCGCCTTCGTCGGCCTCGGCAACATGGGCGGCCCGATGGCGGCCAACCTCGTCCGGGCCGGGCATTCGGTGCGCGGGTTCGACCTCGCCCCGGCCTCGCTGGAGACCGCGAAGGCCGAGGGGATCGGGATCGTCGGCTCGGTCCTGGAGGCCGTGGACGGCGCGGCCGTGGTGGTGACGATGCTGCCGGCCGGGCGGCACGTGATCGAGGTCTGGTCGCAGGTCGTCGAGGCGGTTCCCGCCGGCACGCTCCTGATCGATTCCTCGACGGTGGACGTCGCGAGCGCCCGCCAGGCCCACGCGCTCGCCGAGGCGCGCGGCTGCTGGGGCGTCGACGCGCCGGTCTCCGGCGGCACCGGCGGCGCCAAGGCCGGGACGCTGACCTTCATGGCCGGCGGCGCGGAGGAGGCCTTCGCCGCCGCCGAGCCGATCCTGAGGCGCATGGGCAAGAGCGTGTTCCATTGCGGCGCGGCGGGCGCCGGCCAGGCCGCCAAGATCTGCAACAACATGATCCTCGGCATCTCGATGATCGGCGTGTGCGAGGCCTTCGCGCTCGGCGAGAAGCTCGGGCTCTCGCAGCAGGCGCTGTTCGACGTGGCCTCGGTCTCGTCCGGGCAGTGCTGGTCGCTCACCACCTATTGCCCGGTGCCGGGACCGGTGCCGACCTCGCCCGCCAACACCGGCTACAAGCCGGGCTTCGCCGCCGCCCTGATGCTGAAGGACCTGCGGCTCGCCCAGGAAGCCGCGGCGGCCGCCGGCGCCGCGACGCCGCTCGGCGCCGAGGCAGAGCGGCTCTACGCGACGTTCGGCGAGGCCGGCCATGGCGGCGAGGACTTCTCGGCGATCATCCGGATGCTGCGCGGACCGAGCGAGGAGGCCTGACCATGCAAGACCATTCGACCGGGCAAGACCATGCGACCGGGCAAGACCATGCGACCGGGGATTCGACGATCCTCACCGAGACGCGGGGCCGCGTCCGCCTGATCACCCTGAACCGGCCGAAGGCGCTGAACGCGATCAATGCCCAGCTCACCCGCGAGCTGATCGCGGCGGCGAGCGCCGCCGACGCCGACCCGGGGATCGGCTGCATCGTGATCACAGGGTCGGCCAAGGCCTTCGCCGCCGGCGCCGACATCAAGGAGATGCAGAGCGCCACCTATGCCGAGATGTATGCCGGCGATCGCTTCGCCGACTGGGAGCGCTTCACCGCCCTGCGG
This sequence comes from Methylobacterium sp. WL8, assembly GCF_008040045.1. Classification (NCBI taxonomy): domain Bacteria; kingdom Pseudomonadati; phylum Pseudomonadota; class Alphaproteobacteria; order Hyphomicrobiales; family Methylobacteriaceae; genus Methylobacterium; species Methylobacterium sp. WL8. The sequence continues at coordinate 137,192 of NZ_VRVF01000003.1, forward strand.
ATTCCGATCGTCGCGGCGGTGGCGGGCTTCGCGCTCGGCGGCGGCTGCGAGCTCGCGATGATGTGCGACCTGATCCTGGCCGCCGACACCGCCCAGTTCGGCCAGCCGGAGATCAAGCTCGGCGTGATGCCCGGCATCGGCGGCAGCCAGCGGCTGACCCGGTTCGTCGGCAAGGCCAAGGCGATGGAGATGTGCCTGACCGGCCGGATGATGGATGCGGCCGAGGCCGAGCGGGCCGGCCTGGTCTCGCGGGTCGTCCCCGCCGACGGGCTGGTGGAGGAGGCGATGCGAGTCGCCGAGACCATCGCCGGCATGTCGAAGCCGATCGCGATGATGACCAAGGAGGCGGTCAACCGCGCCTACGAGACCACGCTCACCGAGGGCGTCCGCTTCGAGCGCCGCGTGTTCCACGCGATGTTCGCCACGCAGGACCAGAAGGAGGGCATGGCCGCCTTCGTCGAGAAGCGCGCGGCCAAGTTCACGCACGGGTAGGGCCGCCATCCCCTCCCCCGCAGAGGGGGAGGGAGAGGCGCATCCGGTTCCTCGTTTCCGTAAAACACCGATCAAAAACAAGAAAACGGAACAGCCACCAAAAATCCAGGGAGAACGCCGATGCCGAGCTTTCGCGAAGCCCGCAACCTTCTGCTGGCCCACCGCACCGATTACGCGGCGGCCTATGCGGGCTTCCGATGGCCGGACGAGACGGTGTTCAACTGGGCGCTCGACTGGTTCGACGCCGGCCTCGCGACCGACCCGGAAAGCCGCGACCGGACGGCCCTGTGGATCGTCGACGCGGCCTCGGGGGTGGAGACCCGGATCTCGTTCTCCGAGATGAGCCGGCGCTCGAACCAGGTCGCCAACCACCTGCGGTCGCTGGGCCTGCGGCGCGGCGATACCCTGCTGCTGCTGCTCGGCAACGTGCCGGCCCTGTGGGAGACGATGCTGGCGGCGATGAAGCTCGGGGCGATCGTGATCCCGGCGACCACGCTGCTCACCGACGGCGAACTCGCCGACCGCCTGGAGCGCGGGCGGCCGCGGCTGATCGTGGCCGGGCCCGATCAGGTGCCGAAATTCGCGGGCCTCGACTCCGCGAGCCTCGACATGGGATCGGTCGTGCGCTTGACGACCGGGCCGGACGCGCCGGGCTGGCACGCCTACGCGGCGGCGTTCTCGCAAGCCGACACGTTCGCGCCCGACGCGGAGACCGGGGCCGACGACCCGTTCCTGCTGTACTTCACCTCGGGGACCACGGCGAAGCCGAAGCTGGTCCGGCACAGCCACCGCTCGTATCCGGTCGGCAGCCTCTCGACCATGTACTGGCTCGGGCTGCAGCCGGGCGACGTCCACTGCAACGTCTCCTCGCCCGGCTGGGCCAAGCACGCCTGGTCCTCGATCTTCGCCCCCTGGAACGCGGGCGCCACCGTGTTCGTGGTCAACCAGGCGCCGTTCTCGGCCACCGCCCTGCTGGCGGTGCTCGCCCGCTGCCGCGTCACCACGCTGTGCGCGCCGCCAACGGTGTGGCGGCTGATGATCCAGGAGGACCTGACCGGGCACGACCTGGCGCTGCGCGAGGTGTGCGCCGCCGGCGAGCCGCTCAACCCGGAGGTGATCGAGCGGGTGCGCGACGCCTGGGGCCTGACCATCCGCGACGGCTACGGCCAGACCGAGACCACGGCGCAGGTCGCCAACACGCCCGGCCAGACGGTGAAGCCGGGCGCCATGGGCCGGCCGCTGCCGGGCTACACGGTCCGCATCCTCGACATCGACGACCGGCCGGCCACCGAGGGCGAGGTCTGCCTGGCGCTCGGCGCCGACCGACCGGCCGGCCTGATGCAGGGCTACGACGACGGCGCAGGCCACCTCTCCGGCGCGGACGGGCCGCTCTACCGCACCGGCGACGTCGCCTTCGTCGAGCCGGACGGGACGCTGACCTTCGTCGGGCGCGCCGACGACGTGTTCAAGTCGTCCGGCTATCGCATCAGCCCGTTCGAGCTGGAGAGCGTGCTGATCGAGCATCCGGCGGTGGCCGAGGCCGCGGTGGTGCCGGCGCCGGACGCGATCCGCTACACGATCCCGAAGGCCTACGTGTCGCTCGTCGGCGGCGCGGAGGCGACGCGGGAGACCGCGCTGGACATCTTCCGCTTCACCAACGCCCGGCTCGCGACGTTCAAGCGCCTGCGCGCGATCGAGTTCGTCGCGGAGCTGCCCAAGACCATCTCCGGCAAGATCCGCCGGGTCCAGCTCCGCCGCCTGGAGCACGACGGCACCGCCGACGACCCGTTCCGGGGCCTGGCCTTCGCGCAATCCGATTTTGCGGAACTCAAGGGCGACGAGCGGAAGCCGGGCTGACCCGTCCGGCTCAGCCGGCTGCGGGCGGGAGGCGGCCGCCGCGCGTGGTGCGCGGCGGAGCGTAGGCGAGCGCGGCGTGGACCGGCGACGGGTGGCGGACCTTGGAGGGCCGCCCGGTCTCGCGCATCCGCCGGTCGGCTTCCGCCCAGTCCGGCAGGCCGGTCCCGTTCCAGTGGGCGACGGAGGCCTCGTCGCACCAGCGGCTGAGCTTTCCCATCGCCGCGCGGTGGTCGCCGGACAGAACGTAGGCGCGCATCGCCGCCTCGTCGGCCCAGGCGGTCACGGTCCAGAAGGTCAGCTTGGCGTCGTTGAGCAGCGCGCCGTCGAGGTAGCCGGCGGCCTTGGCGGCCTGGCGGCTCGACCGGACCGCGTACCACGCGAACCCGGGCACGAAGCGCCAGCCGCGAAGCCGCAACCGGGTGAGGCTGATCCACGACATGCCGGCATCCCTCGAAGAGGGGCCGTGCCTACCACGTCCCGCGGATTCAGGCGCGACGGCTGTCGAGGCGCGGTCCGCCGAGGCTGATCCGGCTGCCCGACGCGCGGTGGCTGCCGTAGCTCGGGGGCGCGTAGGGCCGGCGCGACAGGTCGTAGAGGGTGTTGCCGACGAGGCCGGCGGCCCGGCGCAGCACGGCACCGTCGCAGGTGGCCGCGATCCGGATGCCGAGCTCGTGGGTGTGGCTGCGGCCGTAGAGGTAGACCGCGAGCCGCGCGCGGGTCGCCTCGGGGATCTCGCAGACCATCGCCGACACCGTCTCCGGGTCGGCGCGGGAGATGCGGCCGAGCGCGTCCGGCGGCAGCGGGCACTCGGCGGTGGGGTCGTCGAAGCTGAGGGTCAGGGTCTTGGTCACCACGTTCGCTCCCGGCTTGAAGTGCACAGGATGGCGAGCGGATGGTTAACGAAGCGTAACGACCATGTCCGCGTGTTTCGCACGGCGTCCACCAGCCCGCGATGATCTCGCCTTCAGGGTCCGGCCCCAGCGACCGCCGCCATCGGATCCACACCTGTCGGCGAGCCCGGCCCGGACCGATCATGCGGAGCACGGCGCGGCCCCGTCCCCACGGCAGGGCGATCGTAGATGGCACCACGCCGTCATTCCGGGGCGCCGCAGGCGAGCCCGGAATCCAGAGCCGCCGACCGTGCAAGGTCCTGCGCGACCTGCGTTTCCGGATCCCGGGCTCCGCTGCGCGGCCCCGGGATGACGAAGGTGCTGCCCGCGGGTTTCCGAAGAGCCGATCGCCATCGGCGATCGCCCTGCCCGAACGGGAGAGGGGACCCGCAACTCCTTCAAGATGCGTGGCGAGATGCGCGCATACGGCAGGTGACGGCAGGAGGGGCTTTCCGCCGGACCTCGCGGGTTCCGACCCATGAGAGCCTGTGAGATCCTAAAGAGCGCGGGCCTGCTCGCGCAGCACGAACTTCTGGATCTTGCCGGTGGCGGTCTTCGGCAGGGGGCCGAACACGATCCGCTTCGGCACCTTGAAGCGGGCGAGCCCGGCCCGGCAGAACGCGACGACGTCCGCCTCGCTCGGCTGCGGCGCACCGGCCTTCAGCTCGAGGAAGGCGCAGGGGCTCTCGCCCCAGGTGGCGTCGGGCTGCGCCACCACGGCCGCGAGCATCACCGCGGGGTGCCGCGTCAGAACCTCCTCGATCTCGAGGCTGGAGATGTTCTCCCCGCCGGAGATGATGATGTCCTTGGCGCGGTCCTTGATCTCGATCTGCCCGTCGGGGTGCTGCACCGCGAGGTCGCCCGACAGGTACCAGCCGGCGCCGAGCGTCGCCGCCGTCGCCTCGGGGTTCTTCAGGTAGCCCTTCATCACCGTGTTGCCGCGCAAGCCGATCTCGCCGACCGTGGCGCCGTCGCGCGGCACCGGCGCCAGCGTCGCGGGATCGACGACGCGGGCGGCCGCGACGGTCGGCAGCGCCACGCCCTGGCGGGCCATGCGGCCGTGGCGCTCGGCCGGCGCGAGCGCGTCCCAGTCGGGGCCGGGCACGCAGATCGTCGCCGGGCCGTAGCTCTCGGTGGCGCCGTAGAGGTGGGTCACCGCGAAGCCGAGCGCCTCCATCGCCGCGATCACCGTCGAGGGCGGCGCCGCGCCCCCGGTGGCGCAGCGCACGCGTTGCGGGAACGGCACGCGCACGGCGTCCGGCGCGTCGACGATCATCGACAGCACGATCGGCGCGCCGCAGAGATGCGTGACGCCCTGCTCGGCGATCGCCCGGTAGATCGCGGCCGGCTCGACCTTGCGCAGGCAGACCTGCGTGCCGCCGGCCGCCACCACCGCCCAGGGGTACGACCAGCCGCTGCAGTGGAACATCGGCAGCGTCCAGAGGTAGACGCTGTCGGCCGAGAGCCCGAAGGCGAGGGCGTTGCCGAGCGCCTGAAGGTAGGCGCCGCGGTGGCTGTAGACCGCGCCCTTCGGGTCCCCGGTGGTGCCCGAGGTGTAGAGCAGGCAGAGCGACTGCCACTCGTCGTCCGGCCCCGGCCCGGCGAAGTCCGGGTCGCCCTCCGCGAGCAGGTCCTCGTAGGCGAGGCCGCCGCCGGGATCGTCCACGGCGATCACCAGGATCGGCTCCGGGAGGGCTTCGAACGCCTCTTCGGCGAGCGCCCGGAACGGCGCGTCGACGATCAGCGCCCGCGCCTCGCCATGCGCCAGCGAGGCGGCGAGCGTCGCCGCGTCGAGGCGGGTGTTGAGCGGATTCAGCACTGCGCCGAGCATCGGCACGGCGAAGTGCGCCTCGATCATCGCGGGCACGTTGCCGGCCAGGATCGCCACGGTGTCGAGCCGGCCGACGCCGCGCCCCCGCAGTGCCGAAGCGAGGCGGCGGCAACGGGCGTCGAGGTCGCGGTAGGTCAGGCGCCGGTCGCCGTCGATCACCGCGATCCGGTCGGCGAAGGCGTCGGCGGCGCGCGCCAGGAAGCTCACGGGGGTGAGCGCCACGTGGTTGGCGGCCGAGCGGTCGAGCCCGGTCTCGAACGGGCTCGCGCGCCCGCCCTCCCCCCGGTTCCCTCGGCCGCCCAGGCTCACAGCGGGCGCCGGGCGATCCGCGCGACGAGGCCGACGATGCCCTCGCGGAACAGCAGCACGCAGAGCACGAAGACCACGCCCTGGATGATCGTGACCCAGGCGCCGAACTGCGCGAGGTAGGTCTCCATCGTGACGATCACCAGCGCGCCGACGATCGGCCCGAACACGGTGCCCATGCCGCCGACCAGCGTCATCAGCACCACCTCGCCCGACATCGCCCAATGCACGTCGGTGAGCGAGGCGAGCTGGAACACGATCGCCTTGGTGGAGCCGGCGAGCCCGGCGAGCGTCGCCGAGAGCACGAACACCGCGAGCTTGTACTGGTTCACCCGGTAGCCGAGCGAGATCGCGCGGGGCTCGTTGTCGCGAATCGCCTTCAGCACCTGCCCGAACGGCGAGTGGATGATGCGGTAGATCAGCAGCAGGCCGCCGAGGAACACCACGGCCACGAGGCCGTAGAGCGCCCGGTCGTCGGCGAGGCTGATCGTGCCGAACAGGGCGCCGCGCGGCACCGCCTGGATCCCGTCCTCGCCGCCGGTGAACTTGGCCTGGAGCGAGAAGAAGAACGCCATCTGCGCGAGCGCCAGCGTGATCATCGAGAAGTAGATGCCCTGGCGCCGGATCGCCAGCGCCCCGAACACCAACCCGAGCAGCGCCGCCGTCAGCGTGCCGCAGAGGATCGCGAGCTCCGGGGTCAGCCCCCAGACCTTGGCCGCGTAGGCGCAGAGGTAGCTCGCCATGCCGAAATAGGCGGCGTGCCCGAAGGAGAGCAGGCCGCCGTAGCCGAGCAATAGGTTGAACGCGAGCGCGAACAGCCCGAAGCACAGCACCTTCATCAGGAAGACGGGGTAGAGCACGAACGGCGCCACCGCGAGGAACACGGCGATGCCGAGCATGATCTTGCGGTGCAGGGCGCGCACGTCCCGACCCTCGGACAGCGCCGGCAGGATCGGGGCGGCGTCCACGGACGCGATGGCGGCGGTGTCGGCCATGTCAGAGCCCTGTCGCGAAGAGGATCATGCCGTCCGACCGAACAGGCCGGCGGGCTTCACCAGCAGCACCAGCACCATGATCACGAAGATCACGGTGGCCGAGGCCTCGGGGTAGAACACCTTGGTCAGCCCCTCGATCAGCCCGAGGCCGAAGCCGGTGATGACCGAGCCGAGGATCGAGCCCATGCCGCCGATCACCACCACGGCGAAGACCACGATGATGATGTCGGCGCCCATGTTGGGGTTGACCGAGTAGATCGGCGCGGCGAGCACCCCGGCGAAGCCCGCGAGCGCGACGCCGAACCCGTAGGTCAGGGTCAGGAACAGGGGCACGTTGACGCCGAAGGCCTGGACCAGCGTCGGGTTCTCGGTGGCCGCGCGCAGGTACGAGCCGAGCTTGGTCTTCTCGATGACGAGCCAGGTGGCCAGGCACACGGCCAGCGATGCGACCACGACCCAGGCGCGGTAGTTCGGCAGGAACATGAACGGCAGGCGCTGGCCGCCCGACAGTTCCGGCGGGATCGCGTAGGGCAGGCCCGAGACGCCGTAGGAGTTGCGGAACAGCCCCTGGATGATCAGTGCCATGCCGAAGGTGAGCAGCAGGCCGTAGAGGTGGTCGAGCTTGTACAGCCGCGCGATCAGCACCCGCTCCAGCACGATGCCGAAGGCGCCGACGATCAGCGGCGCGAGCCCCAGCGCCCACCAGTAGTTCACCCCGAGGTAGTTGAGCAGCATCCAGGCGACGAAGGCGCCCATCATGTACAGCGCCCCGTGGGCGAAGTTGATGATGTTCAGGAGCCCGAAGATGATCGCCAGCCCGAGGCTGAGGATCGCGTAGAACGAGCCGTTGATCAGGCCGAGCAGGAGCTGGCCGAACAGCGCCTGCATCGGAACGCCGAAGATCGTGGTCATCGCAACTCAGCCATCGCCTGTTCCGACCCCGCGGCGCGCCGCGCGCCGCGGGGGTGCCTCACACGCTTAACCCTTCACGAGGGGGCAGCCGCCCTCGTTCAGCGGGCGGAACACCTCGTTGCCGGGGATGGTGGCCAGCGTCTTGTAGAGGTCCCACTCGCCCTTGGACTCGGCGGGCTTCTTGACCTCGAACAGGTACATGTCGTGGATCTTGCGCCCGTCGACGCGGATCGTGCCCTTGCCGAACAGCGGGTCGTCGGTCGGCATCTCCTTCATCTTGGCGACCACCTTGGCGCCGTCGGAGGACGCCTTCAGGGCCTCGACCGCCTTGAGGTAGTGCAGCGTGCCCGCGTAGACGCCGGCATGGTTGGCGGTCGGCTTCTTGCCGCCCATCTGCTTGGCGAACCGGTCCGAGAACGCGCGGGTGGCGTCGGTGAGGTCCCAGTAGAACGGCTCGGTCAGGACCAGGCCCTGCGCCACCTTGGTGCCGAGCGAATGCACGTCGGAGGAGAAGACGAGGAGGCCAGCCAGCGCCTGGCCGCCCTCGGTGATGCCGAACTCGCCGGCCTGCTTGATCGCGTTGATGGTGTCGGCCCCGGCGTTGGCCAGACCGATCACCTTGGCGCCCGACCCCTGCGCCTGCAGCAGGAACGAGGAGAAGTCGGCGGTCGGGAACGGGGTCTTGACCGAGCCGACGACCTTGCCGCCGTTCTTGGTGACGACCGTGGTGGTGTCGCGCTGGAGCGTCTGGCCGAAGACGTAGTCGGCGGCGAGGAAGAACCAGGTGTCGCCGCCGCGCTTGACCATGGCGCCGCCGGTACCGTTGGCGAGCGCCACGGTGTCGTAGACCCAGTGGACGGTGTTGGGAGTGCATTGCACGCCGGTGAGGTCGGCGGTGCCGGCGCCGGTGTCGATGAAGGTCTTGTTCTTCTCCTTGGTGACCTGGTTGATCGCCAGGGCCACGGAGGAGGTCACGCCGTCGATGATCATGTCGACGCCGTCACGGTCGTACCATTGCCGCGCGATCGCCGAGCCGACGTCGGGCTTGTTCTGGTGGTCGGCGGCGATAACCTCGACCTTGAGGCCCTTGTCGGCGGCCTTGAAGTCTTCCACCGCCATCCGGGCGGCCACGAGCGAACCTTCGCCCGCGATGTCGGCGTAGACGCCGGAGCGGTCGGTGAGCACGCCGATCTTGACGGGGGTCTGGGCTTGCGCGGCCGCCGTCGTCAGGGTCCCCAGCGCGGCGGCAAGCAGCATTCGTCTCAGCATCCGGTCCGTCCTCCTCGGTGCGCCGGCCGTTTTGCGCGTCGGGGCCAAGTGCCCGTCCGTCGTCGGCCTCGTGCGTCGCGTTTCTCTTCGTATTCGGACTGATGAGTCCGTCGATGCCCGGGGTGTTTCAGACCCCGAGGTAGGCGTGGAGCTTGTCGATATTGGCGTCAAGCGCGTCGTTGGCGATCTCGTCGACCACCCGCCCCTGCTCGATCACCACGTGGCGGTCGGCCAGCGTCTGGGCGAAGCGGAAGTTCTGTTCGACGAGCACGATGGTGTAGCCGCGCCCCTTCAGCTCGCGGATCGTCCGGCCGATCTGCTGGACGATGACGGGGGCGAGCCCCTCGGTCGGCTCGTCGAGCAGGATCAGCTTGGCGCCGGTGCGCAGGATGCGGCCGATGGCGAGCATCTGCTGCTCGCCGCCCGAGAGCTTGGTGCCCTGGCTGCCGGCCCGCTCCTTGAGGTTCGGGAACAGGGTGTGGATCTCGGCCACCGACATGCCGCCGGGCTTCACCACCGGCGGCAGCATCAGGTTCTCGGCGACCGTCAGGCTCGCGAAGATCCCGCGCTCCTCCGGCACGTAGCCGAGGCCGAGCCGCGCGATGTTGCGCGAGGCCATCGCGATCGTCTCGACGCCCTCGTAGGTGATCGAGCCCGCGCGGCGGCCGAGGATGCCGATGATGGCGCGCAGGGTCGTGGTCTTGCCCGCCCCGTTGCGGCCGAGCAGCGTCACCACCTCGCCGGCCCGCACGTCGAGGTCGATGCCGTGGAGCACATGGCTCTCGCCGTACCAGCCCTCCAGGCCCCGCACCGCCAGGAGGGCGTCCGGGACCGCACGCGATACGGTCTTCAAAGCCGCCTCAGCCAAGCCTGTCTCAGCCATGCCTGCCTCAGCCATGCCCGGCCCCGATATACGCTTCGATCACGCGCGGATCCTTCGACACGGTGGCGTAGTCGCCCTCCGCGAGCACCTGGCCCCGGGCGAGCACGGTGATCCGGTCCGAGAGCGAGGCCACCACCGACAGGTTGTGCTCGACCATCAGGATGGTGCGGTCCTTGCCGACGCGGCGGATCAGGCTCGCGGTGCGCTCCACGTCCTCGTGGCCCATCCCGGCCATCGGCTCGTCGAGCAGCAGCATCTCGGGATCGAGGGCCAGGGTCGTCGCGATCTCGAGCGCGCGCTTGCGGCCGTAGGACAGCTCCACCGCCTGGTGCCCGGAGAACGCCGACAGGCCGACCTGGTCGACAAGGTCCAGCGCCTCGGCGTCGAGGCGGCGCAGCACCTTCTCGGCCCGCCAGAAATCGAACGAATCGCCGTGCTTGCGTCGCTGCAGCGCGATGCGGACGTTCTCCATCACCGTGAGGTGCGGGAACACCGCCGAGATCTGGAACGAGCGCACCAGCCCGAGCCGGGCGACGTCGGCCGGCTGCAGGCGGCTGATGTCGCGGCCCTTGTAGTGGATCGCCCCGGCGGTCGGGCTGAGGAACTTGGTGAGCAGGTTGAAGCAGGTCGTCTTGCCGGCGCCGTTTGGGCCGATCAGCGCGTGGATCGTGCCGCGCACGACTTCGAGCGTCACGCCGTTGACCGCGCGAAACCCCTTGAATTCCTTGGTCAACCCGGTGGTGGACAGGATGATGTCCTGTGCCAAACGCAACCCTCCCCTGCATCTTTGGCAGGATGTATCGCCGGAAGCGTCGGCGCCGTCCATCGCGTTTTCGAGGGCGCCCCGAACATTCCCCGGCCGATGACACCCCTCTCCCGAACGAGAAGCGTGACAGCGAAGGCCCGTTGTCGGCTTGCCGCTTGCCGGCCCTTGAGAGGCATGCCAGTCTGACGGCGTCCGCATAAAGCGATACGGGAGAGCCCAGGCCGGTCCGACGACTGGTCATGGCGCCGACGGAGCAACCACCCCCGGAAACTCTCAGGCACAATCACCGTATCGTTGGACAATCTGGAGAGAGGCGCCGCCTGGCGTCCACCGAAGGAGAAACCTTGGAGGCCGCCGACGCGGCGTCCGGGGGAAGCTCTCAGGTAACCGCGACAGATGGGGGCAACCGAGGCGCGCGACCGCGTTCCTCGGCGGCTCGTGTCGTGGAACCACCAGATGCATGCGGATACCTTCGGGACCTTCGACGACACCCTCGCATCCGGGCCGCAGCGCACCCCGCTGCATGCCCTGCACCTGCGTCGCGGCGCGCGGATGGTGCCGTTCTCCGGCTACGACATGCCGCTGCACTATCCCGCCGGGCTGCTGAAGGAGCACCTCCACACCCGCGCCGGCGCCGGCCTGTTCGACGTCTCCCACATGGGCCAGATCGCGCTTCACGCGGACGACCCGGCGGACGCCGCCCGCGCCCTCGAAGCCCTGATCCCGGCCGACATCCTCGGGCTGAGGTCCGGCCGCCAGCGCTACGGCCTGCTGACCGACGCCGCCGGCGGCATCCGCGACGACCTGATGGTGGCCCGGTTCGGCGACCGGCTGGTGCTGGTGGTCAACGCGGCCAACAAGGCGGCCGACCTTGCGCACCTGCGGGCCAACCTGCCCGCCTCGGTGACGGCGACCCCGCTCGACCGGGCGCTCGTCGCGCTCCAGGGCCCGGCGGCGGAGGCCGCGCTCGCCCGCCTCGCCCCGGAGGTGGCGGCGATGCGCTTCATGGACGCCGCCGACATCCCGATCCTCGGCCAGGACTGCCTCGTGACCCGCTCCGGCTACACCGGCGAGGACGGCTTCGAGATCTCGGTGCCGGGCTTCGCCGCCGAGGCCCTGGCCGAGGCCTTGCTCGCGGACGGGTCCGTGATGCCGGCCGGGCTCGGCGCCCGCGATTCCCTGCGGCTCGAAGCGGGCCTGTGCCTGCACGGGTCCGACATCGGCCCCGACACCACGCCTACTGAGGCCGGGCTGGCCTGGGCGATCCCGTCCGTCCGCCGTGCCGGCGGGGCGCGCGAAGGCGGGTTCCCGGGCGCGGCCCGCATCCTCGCCGAGATCGCCGCCGGCCCGGCCCGGCGCCGCGTCGGCCTGCGCCCGGAGGGGCGTAGCCCCGTGCGCGCCGGAGCACCGCTGTTTGCCGACGCCGCCGCGCCCGAGCCCGTCGGCATCGTGACCTCCGGCGGCTTCGGGCCGAGCCTCGGCGCGCCGGTGGCGATGGCGATGCTGCCCATAGCGCTGGCTGCCGCCGGCACCCGCCTCCTCGCCGAGGTCCGCGGCCAGCGCCTGCCCGTCCAGGTCGTCCCCCTCCCCTTCGTCCCGGCCGGATTCAAGCGCGGCTGATCCGGCCCGCCCTTCCCATCCCTCAGGAGCCAAGACATGTTGCGATTCACCGACGAGCACGAGTGGCTGAAGGCGGAGGGCGCGGTCGTCACCGTCGGCATCACGGCGCATGCCGCCGAGCAGCTCGGCGACCTCGTCTTCATCGAGCTGCCGAAGGTCGGGGCCCGGCTCGCCAAGGGCGAGGCGGCGGCGGTGGTCGAGTCGGTGAAGGCGGCCTCCGACGTCTACGCGCCGCTCCCGGGCGAGGTCGTCGCGGTCAACGACGCGGCGGTCGCGGACCCGGCGACGGTGGGCACCGATCCGCAAGGGGATGGCTGGCTCTACCGCCTGCGCCTCGACGACCCGTCCGAGATGGACGGGCTGATGGACGAGGCCGCCTACGCCGCCTTGCCGAAGTAGCCGCCTTGCCGAAGTAGCCGCCTGCCGAAACAACCGCCTGCGATGCGCCGGCGGCCCTTCGCCCTTCCAAAGGCCCACTCCGAGCCGGGACGCCGCCATGACCGCGCATTACGACCCCTACGACTTCGCCAACCGCCGCCACATCGGCCCGACGCAGGCCGAGATCGACGCGATGCTCGCCGCCGTCGGGGCGCCGAGCCTGGAGGCCCTGATCGACGAGACGCTGCCCCCCGACATCCGGCAGGCGCAGCCGCTGGCGGAGGAGGACGCCTTCGGCCCCGCCCTCACCGAGCGCCGGGCGATCGAGCGGATGCGCGAGATCGCCGACCGCAACCGCGTCCTCGTCTCGCTGATCGGCCAGGGCTATCACGGCACGACGATGCCGCCGGCGATCCAGCGCAACATCTTCGAGAACCCGGCCTGGTACACGGCGTATTCGCCCTACCAGCCGGAGATCAGCCAGGGGCGGCTCGAGGCCCTGATCAACTTCCAGACCCTGGTCTGCGACCTCACCGGCCTCGACGTCGCCAACGCCTCGCTGCTGGACGAGGCCACCGCCGCGGCCGAGGCGATGGGCCTCGCCCGCCGCGTCGCGGCCTCGAAGGCCGACGCCTTCTTCGTCGATCGCGACTGCCTGCCCCAGACCATCGCCGTGCTGAAGACGCGGGCGGCGCCCATGGGCTGGCGCGTCGTCGTCGGCTGCCCCTTCGCCGACCTCGATCCGGCCGAGGTCTTCGGGGCGATCTTCCAGTACCCGGGGGTTGGCGGCGCGATCCACGACTTTTCGGGGCCGATCGCGGCCCTGCACGCGGCCGGCGCCATCGCCGCGGTCGCCGCCGACCCGCTGGCGCTGACGCTGCTGACATCGCCCGGCGAGATGGGCGCCGACGTCGCGATCGGCTCGATGCAGCGCTACGGCGTGCCGATGGGGTTCGGCGGCCCGCACGCCGCCTACATGGCGACGCGCGACGCGCACAAGCGGGCGCTGCCCGGCCGCCTCGTCGGCGTCTCGGTCGACGCCCACGGCCGCCGCGCCTACCGCCTCGCGCTGCAGACCCGCGAGCAGCACATCCGCCGGGAGAAGGCGACCTCGAACATCTGCACCGCGCAGGTGCTGCTCGCCGTCATCGCCTCGATGTACGCGGTGTTCCACGGCCCGGCCGGGCTGAAGGCCATCGCCCAGCGCGTCCACCGCGACGCGGTGCGCCTCGGCCGGGGGCTGGCGGATCTGGGCTTTGCGGTCGAGCCCGAGCACTTCTTCGACACGATCACCGTCCGGGTCGGGGCGTTCCAGGGGGTGATCCTGGCGCAAGCGGTCGCCAACGGGGTCAACCTGCGCAAGGTCGGCGACGACCGCATCGGCATCACGGTGGACGAGCGCACCCGCCCCGACATCCTCCAGGCGGTGTGGCGCGCCTTCGGCGCCGACGACCCGGCCTACGACGAGGCCTGGCCGGACGCCCGGTTGCCCGAGGCGCTGGTGCGCACCTCGGCCTACCTCACCCACCCGATCTTCCACATGAACCGGGCCGAGAGCGAGATGACGCGCTACATGCGCCGCCTCGCCGACCGCGACCTGGCGCTCGACCGGGCGATGATCCCGCTCGGCTCCTGCACGATGAAGCTCAACGCCACCGCCGAGATGCTGCCGATCTCCTGGCCGGAATTCTACGAGATCCATCCGTTCGTGCCGGCCGACCAGGCGGCGGGCTACCACGCGCTGATCGGCGACCTCTCCGACAAGCTCTGCGCGATCACCGGCTACGACGCGATCTCGATGCAGCCGAATTCCGGCGCCCAGGGCGAATCCGCCGGGCTGCTTGCGATCCGGCGCTACCACCTGTCCCGCGGCGAGGCGCACCGGACGATCTGCCTGATCCCGTCCTCGGCCCACGGCACCAACCCGGCCTCGGCGCAGATGTGCGGGATGAGCGTGGTGGTGGTCGGCGCCGACGCCGACGGCAACATCGACGTGGAAGACTTCCGCGCCAAGGCCGAGCGGCATTCCGGACACCTCGCCGCCTGCATGATCACCTATCCCTCGACCCACGGGGTGTTCGAGGCGCGGGTGCGCGAGCTCTGCGACGTGGTCCACGCCCATGGCGGCCAGGTCTACCTCGACGGCGCCAACCTCAACGCGCTGGTGGGCCTGGCGCGGCCCGGCGACATCGGGGCGGACGTGAGCCACCTGAACCTGCACAAGACCTTCTGCATCCCGCATGGCGGCGGCGGGCCGGGCATGGGGCCGATCGGCGTCAAGGCGCACCTGATCCCGTTCCTGCCCTCCGATCCGCGCTCGGGCACGGAGGGCGCGGTGTCGGCGGCCCCCTACGGCTCGGCCTCGATCCTGCCGATCTCGTGGAGCTACTGCCTGATGATGGGCGGGCGCGGCCTCGCCCAGGCGACGCGGGTCGCGATCCTCAACGCCAACTACATCGCCGCCCGGCTCGGGCACGCCTACCCGATCCTCTATGCCGGCGCGAACGGCCGGGTCGCGCACGAATGCATCGTCGACGTGCGCCCCTTCCAGAAGAGCGCCGGCGTCACGGTGGAGGACGTCGCCAAGCGCCTGATCGATTGCGGCTTCCACCCGCCGACCATGAGCTGGCCGGTGGCCGGCACGCTGATGATCGAGCCGACCGAATCCGAGACCAAGGCCGAGATCGATCGGTTCTGCGACGCGATGCTGGCGATCCGCGAGGAGATCCGCGCCATCGAGGACGGGCGGATCGACCGGGCGAACAACCCGCTCAAGAACGCCCCCCACACGGTGCAGGACCTGATCGGCGCCTGGGAGCGGCCCTATTCCCGCGAGGCCGCCTGCTTCCCGTGGGGCGCACGCGGCATCGACAAGTACTGGCCGCCGGTCAACCGCGTCGACAACGCCTACGGCGACCGCAACCTGATGTGCTCCTGCCCGGCCCCGGACAGCTACGAGGAAGCCGCGGAATGAGCCGGCGCCGGCGACGCGTTTCCGGCCTCTTGCAGGCTCCTTGCAGGCCCCCGGCCGGCGCGCGTCGCGGGTTCGGCGCCCGGAACGACGGTTCCGCGCCATTTGCCGACTCTTTGGGCGCCGAATGCCTTTCCTGGGACTTCCGCTTCAGGAACAAACACCTCTACCGATATTTGGAAACTCTTTCCTCCTTGCGGCGGGGCGCTCGATGAAGATCCGGACCGGCTACACGATCGGCTACGACACGTTCGGGCCGACGCCGCTCACCTACCAGCTCAACGTCCACCCCTCGCGGGCCATCGACCTGCTCACCTCGGACGCGATGCGGGTCGACCCCCCGGTGCCGATGCGGACCTACACCGACGCGTTCGGCAACACCTGCGTGCGCCTGCTGTCGCCGGGCGGGCGCGTCACGGTCTCGGCCGACTTCCTGATCGCCGACAGCGGCGAGCTCGACGCCTACGAGCCGACCGCGCGGCAATTCGCGGTGCAGGACCTGCCCGACGACGTGCTCGTGTTCCTGCTGGGCTCGCGCTACTGCGAGACCGACAAGCTCTCCGCCATCGCGTGGTCGCTGTTCGGCACGACGCCGGAGGGCTGGGCGCGGGTCCAGGCGATCGTCACCTGGGTGCACCAGCGCATCCGCTTCGACTACCAGCTCGCCGACGCCACCCGCTCGGCCTTCGACGGCTACAACCAACAGGTCGGCGTCTGCCGCGACTACGCGCATCTCGCCGTCGCCCTGTGCCGCTGCATGAACATCCCGGCGCGCTACTGCACCGGCTATCTCGGCGACATCGGCGTGCCGGTGGACATCAACCCGATGGACTTCTCGGCCTGGTTCGAGGTCTACCTCGACGGCCCGACCGGCGGCCGCTGGTACACGTTCGACGCCCGCCACGACGCCCGCCGGATCGGCCGCATCGTCATCGCGCGCGGCCGCGACGCCACCGACGTCGCGATCTCGACGAGCTTCGGCACGGCGCTGCTGGCGCAGTTCGACGTCCACACCGACGCGGTGCCCGACGACTTCGTGCTGATGCAGGCCGCCTGAGCGGCCCTTTGCAGGGCCGTCGCTCGAAGGCGCCGGCCCTGTTTTTCCAAACGTCCTCGATCACGCCGCCGGGCCGGGGTCATCCCGCCGCTGCGGCGGATCGCGTGGTGGCCGGGCGCCCGCGACGCCGCTATCCGGCCGCGATGGATCCGATCGCGCTCGCCCTGATGGCCACCGCCCTCACCTATTCCGGCTACGTCGTGCTGCTCGGTTGGCGGTGACGGGCGTAGCCCGCCCCTCCCCGCCTCGCATGACGGACCATAGAACGTGAAAGACCGCACCCGGCACGACGGCCGGATGCGGTCTCGATGCGATCGTCGGAGGACCCGCCGCGAACCCGACGGGTTCAGGCCGGGCTGCGGCCGTCGGCGGCGTAGCGGTCGATGGCCGAGGGAAGCTCACGCGAGAGGCGGGCCAGCAGCGCCGACCGGCTCAGGCCGGTCTGCTGTGTCAGGTGGTCGAGGGTGTCCGGACCGATGGCGCGCTCGAGGTCGGCCTCGCGGATGTCGCGGTTGGGGCCCTGGTTGACCCAGGAGCTGGCGGCCTCGCCGTGGCCGCCCTTGGTGAAGTGGTCCACCAGCTCGCTCAGGCCGCTGGCGATGAGCCCGCCGACGCCGGCCGTGCCGACGCCGCCGAGGAGGCTGCCCAAGGTGCCGAGGCCGTTGCCGGAGGCAGAGGTCCCGGTCGCCGTGGTGTTGGGGACGCGCGGGACGGTGCCAGCGTTCGGCACGGTGTCATGGCTCGGCACCGTGTCGTGGCTCGGCACCGTGTCGTGGCCCTTCAGCAGCTCCGCGATCTTGTCGCGGTTCTGGTAGCCGGCCACGGCCAGCAGGCCCAGCAGCGCGGTCATCGAGGGATAGCCCTTGCTCATCGGTCGTCCTTGTCGGTTGAGAAGGTGGAAGGTCCGGGCAGTGGCCTAGAGCATTTTCCATGATCACCGGATCACGGAAAATGCTCTAACTGACTGTGTAGTCGTATTTTCTTCACGCGAGCCGGCATCCACCTCGCTTGAAAATGCTCTAGGGAAACGCTGCGGGCTCGAAAAGGCACCAGACGTCGAAGCGACGGACGAAGCCAGGGCGTCATCCCGCCGGACCCGTCGCGTAGGCGGGTCCGGCGGGATGGGCGATCACGGGCAGGGGTGGCGGTCGCCGTCGTTGCCGAGATAGGTCCCGCTCGATGCGTCGTAGGAGCGGAAGCGGCGGGCGCAGGCGGCCACCGCCTCGGGGTTCGGTCCGCCCTGCACCACCACCGGCGCTGCCTGCGCCTGCGAGTTGGCGATGGCGCCGCCGATGATCGCGCCGGCCGCAAGGCCCGCCACGCCCGCGCCGACCGCGGCGCCGACGCCGGGACCCCGGCGATAGCCGTAGCCGCGACCGTAGCCGTAGCCGCGGCCGCCGCGCCAGCCGTAGCGATGGCCGAACCGGCGGTACTGGACGTACCCGGTCGGGAGGTCGCCGTGCGCGAGCGCCGCGATCGGGGCGGCGGGAGCCGGCGCCGC
Source organism: Methylobacterium sp. WL8 (assembly GCF_008040045.1). Classification (NCBI taxonomy): domain Bacteria; kingdom Pseudomonadati; phylum Pseudomonadota; class Alphaproteobacteria; order Hyphomicrobiales; family Methylobacteriaceae; genus Methylobacterium; species Methylobacterium sp. WL8. Next base: position 154,920 of record NZ_VRVF01000003.1, read on the forward strand.
CTCAGCCGGCAGCCCGACCAGGGTGGCCGCGACGGCGGCGGCGAGGGCGAGGGACAGCTTCATCGTGATCGTCTCCTGATGATGGCGCGTTCTTGTGCGTCGGGGGCGGCGCGCGGACTCGGCCGGCCTCGATGGACCAACCGGGGCGGCGCCCGCGCCTAGGGCGAAGGACGCTCGCCCCGTCGTTTCAGTCCCTGGAGCGCGACAGCCAGCCGACCGCGAAGGCGACGGCGGCGAGGCCGAGCAGGGCGGAGCTGCGGTGGTCGTCGGCGTATCGCAGGGCGCTGCGGCCGTAGGCGGTCCCGCGCTTGCGGGCGTGGCGGGCGACGCCGCGGCCCTCTTCGATCCAGTGGCCGGCGCGGTCCTGCGCCGCGTGGGCGAGGTCGCGTCCGTCGTCGAGGAGATCCTCGGCACGGTCGCGGGCGCGGCCGTAGGCGTATTGCGCGCCGCCGGCCACTTGGTTGACGGCGCCGCGGACCTGGCGGGCCGGGTCGCCGGTGAGGCCGCCCAGCGCGGTCTGGGCACGGCCCTTGATGTGGCGCGATGCACCGCGGATCTGGTCGCCGTTCATGGGATTCTCCTGCATTCGACGATGTCGGGGGCGGCCGGGCCGTCGGCTCGGTCGCCCACCGTGTTTCGGGCCAGGGCGTTCGGGTTCAGCGCTTGCCGGTGGGCTTTCAGCGCTTGCCGGTCGCCTTGTCGACCAGGGACGACACGCCGTCCTTGGCCTCGCCGACGGTGCGCTGGGCCTCGCCCTTGAGCTCCTGCGCCTTGCCCTCGACGACGAGCCCGTCGTTGCCCGTGATCTTGCCGGCGGCCTGCTTGACGTTGCCGGCCGCCTCGTTGGCGAGGCCCTTCAGCTTGTCCGTGGTGCTGCTCATCGGATGGCTCCTTTCGAGAGAATGGGGTGAGTGGCGTGGGTGATCGGTCCCGGCCGGCCGTATGGGCCGGCCGGGTGGGGATCAGGCGCGGCGGGGGTCGTAGCCGGCGACGAGGGTCGGCAGCTTCGGGGCGCCGAAGCGGCCGCCGAGGAAGCCGGCGAGCGCACCGAGGATCAGCGCCAGGGCACCGTAGAACGCGCCCTGGGTGGCGGCGCTGCGGGTGGCCTCGGCGGCGACCTTGGCCTTCTGCTTGGCGTCGGCGAGCGCCGCCTCGTACTGCTTCTCGTAGCCCTGGATCTGCGTCTTGGCCTGGTCGGCCGGGATGCCCTGGGCCTTGGCCAGCGCGTCGGCGGCGCGGTTCTCGGCCTGGGCCTTCTGCGCCGGGTCGCCCGAGAGCAGGGCGCGGATCGCGGAGGCGGCGGCGTCGCGCAGCGCCTGCGGGTCCTGGCCGGCCGCCTGCTGACGCACCGACTTCTCGATCCCGTCGAGCGGGTTCGAGATCTGCGCCAGCGACGGGGCAGCCGCCTGGGCCGCGGTCTGCACGGTGCCGCCGACCAGCGAGCCGGCACCGCCCAGCGTGCTGGTCACGCCCGAGAACGCGCCGCCGACGATGCCGCCGACGGCGGAGCTGAGCAGGTAGAGCACGACCAGCGTCGTCACCGCCCAGGAGACGAGGCCGTGCAGGCCGGCCGCCCCCGCGATGGGCTTGCCCGAGAGGCGCCCGGCGATGAGGCCGCCGGCCAGCGACGCGACGATGCCGGACCCGACGAACCAGAGGCCGGCGCCCATCGACAGGGTCGAGGCGGCGGGGTTGTCGGCGGCGGGACTGCCGACGCTGGACAGGCCGACGCCGACGCCGACCATGTTGAGGACGACCTGGGCCACCAGGGCGGTGACCGCGCCGGCGAAGATCGCGCCCCACGAGACCTGGTTCAGCAGGACGGTGCGGGTGTCGGCCGCGGCGGCGTTCGGGACGGTGGAAGGGGTCGCGAGGATGGGAGAGGAAGTCACGGTACGGCTACTCCGGGGTCGTCGGTCGTCCGAGAAGGTCGGTCGTTCGAGGGGGTGATGGATAGGGCGTGAAAGGGCGAAGGCCCGCCGGACCGCGGCGCGGTTCGCCTGGGCCCCGCGGGTCAGTCGCGGCCGTGGATGAGGAGGCCGAGGCCGTAGCCGAGCAGGCCGACCACCAGCAGCGCGGCGATGGGGTGCTCGGCGATCCGACCGGTGGCTGCGCCGCCGCCCTGGCGTAGGGCGCGGGCGCCGTCCTCGTAGGCGTCGCCGGCGCGGTCGTAGGCCTTGCCGCCGGCGCTGCGGACGTAGCGCTCGCCGCGGTCGTAGGCGTCCTCGGCGGCGCCCTGCGCCCGGCGGGCGCGGTCCTCGACGTCGTCCGACCCGACGAGGTTGCCGACCGCGTCGCGGACGCGGCCGCCGAGGTCGCGGGCGGTGTCGGCCACCGTGTCGGCGGCATCGCGGACGGTGTCCTTGGCCTGGCCGTAGAGGTTCTCGGCGGCGCCCTGCGCCTCGCGGGCGCGGCCCTCGACCGAGCCGCGCTTCGAGCCGGTGAGGTCGCCGACCGCGCCCTGCACCTTGCCGCCGAACTCCTTGGCGGCGCCCGTGATCCGATCCGTGTCGACCATGATGTTCTTATCCTACGTTAGGTTTTCGAGGGGAATGAGCGATACGGGTGAGGCTACGGCTTGGACCGGGTCTTTGGTTTCACGCCGTCGCTCGGTAATTTCTGCTGATCCTTGCCTTCGGTCTCGACCTTTCCGTCGCCGATCAGCTTGCCGATCGCCTCCCTGAACGAGCCTTTGATCTTGTCGGCGTGCTCGGATGTCTTCTGCGTGCTCATGCTGGATCTCCGCGGCGGCCAGGATGACGTCGAACCCTGAGATGGCCCGCCGATCCGGCGAGGCAATGATGCAGACGTACTGGTTGGACGGTCATTTTTTGTCAGGCGGCGACAGCGGGAAGCCGTTGTCCCGGCCCCAGACGATCGCTTCCGTGCGCTTGTGGACGTTGAGCTTGCGGTAGAGCGAGGCGGAGTGGTTCCGCACCGTGTTGCGCGACAGGTTCAGGCGCTGCGCGATCGCCTCGTCGCCCAGGCCCTGGCAGATCAGGTCGAGGATCTGGCGCTCGCGCACGGTGAGGTTCGGGGCGATGCCGTCCCGGTGGTCGGTGCCCGGCCGGCGCAGGTTGGCGAGCTTCTCGATCAGCCCGCGGCTGAACCAGGACGTGTCGGCCATCGCCGTCTCGACCGCCTCGAACATCTCGCGCTCGCTGCGCTTGCGCGCGGTGATGTCCTGCAGGACGATGAGGGCGAAGGCCGTGTCGCCGATCTCGACGCGCTCGGCCGAGGCGAGGCAATCGAGGCTCGTTCCGTCCTGGTGGCGCAGGCAGACCTCGAGCCCGAGTACGAAGCCGGTGCGCAGCAACGCGGTCTCGAACCGGGTCCGCGCCGCATCGTGGACCCAGAGGCCGATCTCGCCGGGCGAGCGCCCCACCATCGCGTCGGCCGCGTAGCCGAAGACGCGGGCGAAGGCCTCGTTCACGCCGGTGACGGCGAAATCCTCGGCGCGCGCGATCAGCGTCGGCACCGGCGTCAGGCGGAACGCCTTGGCGAAGCGCTCCTCGCTCTGGCGGAGCGCGGTCTCGGCCTTCTTGCGCAGCTCCAGGTCGGCGAAGGTGAACAACATGCACGGCTCGTCGCCGAGCTCCATCGGCTGGCCGGCGACGATGACGAAGCGGGTGCCGCCGTCCGGCAGGTCGAGGCAGGCCTCCATCTGCGGGATGGTGGCGCCTTCGTTCAGCCGGTTGATCGCGAGGTCGCGGTTGCGGGCGTTGGCCAGCACGTCGACCTCGTAGACGCTGCGGCCGATCACGGCGTCGCGGGTGTAGCCGGTCATCTCCAGGAAGCCGACGTTCACCTTGACGTGGCGCAGGTCCGACAGCCGGCAGATCACGGCCGGTGCCGGGTTGGCGTTGAAGGTGGTCTCGAACCGGTCCTCGGCCTCGAACTGCTCCGAGACGTCCTTGAGGATCAGGGCGAGGCAGCTCGGGGTGCCCTCGCGGTCGGTCGCCACCAGGCTGCGCAGCGAGTGGACGAAATCGACGCCCGGCTTGTCGGTGCGCTTCACGTCGACGATGACGTCGTGGAAGCGCTCGCCGGAGACGACCCGCTCCATCGGGTACTGGTTCGGGGTGTGGTTGTTGCGGTAGCGCAGGGCGAAGCGCTCGCGGTAGATCTCCACGGTCTCGCCGAGCTCGCCCAGCGTCTCGGCCCCGTGCATCGCCAGCGCGGCCGCGTTGGCGTAGGCGATGGTCTGGTCGGGCTCGACCAGGATCACCCCCTCGCTGAGGCCGGCGACGATCTGCCGAAGCTCGTGCCTGTCGACGCCCGCAACCACCTTGGCCCACCTTCTCGATCACCCGCGAAATCGAAGCGCGAAACAGCGTCGTCCCCGCGCGGTTCCAGCAATTCTTAAGGCGGACCGGCCCGTTCGGGCGAGGCCCGGGATCGCAAGCCCCGCTCAGGCCGTCAGCCGCGCTCCCCTGCCGGTCCGGCCTCGGGCGCGCCCTCGCTCGGCAGCACGAAGATCTGCCCGGGATAGATCAGGTCGGGATCGCGGATCTGGTCCTGGTTGGCGTCGTAGATCACCGAGTACCGGTCGCCCGCGCCGTAGGTGCGCCGGCTGATCTCCCATAGGCTGTCGCCGCGCGCGATCGTGGCGGTCCTGACCTCCGGAACGAACACGTCGGCGCCGCCGCCCGGCTCGGATGGCCCACGCGCCGCCGGGGTTTCGGCGGCGAGCCGTGGTGAAGCGGGAGTGCCCGCGGTCCGGTCGGACCCTTCCGCCGCCTGCGCGTGCGCCGCCTTCGGCTCCGCCTCGGTCCCGGCTTTGCGCGCGGGCGCCGGCATCGTGAACGGCACCTCCACGCGGCTGCGGACCTTGCCCGAGGCCGCGTCGACCTGGTCGAGCCGGACCTTGTAGGCCCCCGGCGCGACGCCGCGCCCGATGGTGAAGGTCACGGTTCCGTCGCGGCCGACGGCGGCGGGGGCGATCAGGGTGTCGTTGAGGTACAGCCGGACCGTCGAGCCCGGCGCCGAGCGGGCGGTGACGAACAACCGCCCCCCGTCCTGCGCGTCGATGCCGACGACCTTGACGCGGTCGGCGTTCGCGGCCGGGTCCGCGGCGGGCGCGTCCGGCCGCGCCGCCGCCACCGGCTCCCCGGCGGCGGTTG